>JAKEHX010000560.1 GCA_022614795.1 Planctomycetaceae bacterium
CAGCGAAAGCGACAAGGCCAAAGCCTGGAGCGACATTCTTTGGGCGATTCTGAACAGCGCCGAGTTCGCGCTGAATCACTAGGCGGCTGTTGCAAAACACGTAGCTGAAGTCGCCAGACTTCAGGAAATCCCGCCTGAACTCTGGCGCTTTTCAGCTATGGTGCTTCCTACCACATAAACTCGGTCCCCGCGAACCACCCGTGATAAAACACGGCGCCGTTGTCGTTGATCGCCGCGACGCGAGTTGAAGCTGGATCGAGCAAGAGCGGCGGGGCCGCGTTGAAGTTCTCCGGCCCCAGTGCGACACCATCCACGTACAGGAACTGGTAGCCGCCCCGCAGCGTCCATTGATAGTTCAAACGGTAGGTGACGAAGAGGTTCGCCTCGCCCAGGAAGGCGACATCGTTTTCCACCAGGTCTTCGATCTCCGGGGCGGGTACGACGCCGGCCGCGTCGGGCACATTCGTAGCGATCGTGCTCTCGACGGCAGCCCGATTGGCAAGCACTGCGGCCTTGCCTTCAGCACCCACGCGCAAGCCGGGCAGGATGCACATCCAGATGTCGCCGCCGATCTGGGCGCCCACCATGTTGTTGTGCACGTTGACGTTGTACGCCAGCCCCGGAATGACGTCCGGGATGGGCGGATCGGCAAGCGGATCGCCGGGGATCGTGTGTGCCGTGGACTGCGTGAAGTAATTGAAGTCTTCGTCTAACTTGAAATAGCGGACGCCAAGGATGCAGGACCCCTGGTACCGGCAGTTGGGGGCCATCCACCGCTGGCGGAAGTTGACCTCGAAGCTGTCGAAGCTCGATTCGTAATCGATCGCGACGAAGTCCGCCTCATCCGTTTCCGCGAAACCGGGGGGCGGCGGGTTCAAGCCGAACTCGCTGAACGGCGAGAAGAGCGAATTGGTGGGGTCGGTGACGCTGGCCGCGTCGTCCCAGAAGAACAGACCGAAGTAGGTGAATTCGATGTTGCTGCCGGCGCCCCATTGGAACATGGCGCTGAAGCGGAAGCTCGACTCGGCGTCGAAGTCGAGGTCGGTCGAATCCAGGACAATCGGGCCGTTGACGCCGGACGAGGCGAAATCGACGCGCCGCCCGGCGTCTTCGCGGCGCAGGGCCATGTAATCGACCGCAAAGTCGTACCAGCGGACCGCGGCGCAGCCGCCATCCGGATACGGGGCGACCAGGCCAAATACGTCGCCTAAGAGGCCGCCCTGCCCGTGTCCGTGGCCGCCGTGGCCGAATCTGCCGCCCATGCCGCCGCAGTGGCCGCAGCCCATCCCGCCGCAATGACCGCAATTGTCGCCATAGATCTGAGCGGGGCCCATCGGCATCCCGCCGCCTCCGCCCATCGGCATGCCATCCGGGGCCGAGCCGTAAGCGCCGTAGGCGTCGGGCAACAGGCCGGGCGGGCCGCCGGGACCCATGTAGCCCGCGGGCATGGCAGGGTAACCCGCGCCCATCATGGGCATGTAGCCTTGCACCTGGGGCGTCATTGGCATCCCCATCCCGCCGGGATATCCCATCGGTCCTTGTGCCCATGTGGCCTCGGGCGCCATCCAGGCCAGAATCGACAGCACGGGCAAGGTCCACGCCCATCGCATCTTCATCGGAGAGTCTCCGCGGCTCTTAGGTACCACCAAGTTGTCGAAGGTCGAGGTGCCGCCACCGGCCTGGCGTCGCATCCCTGCGAGCCGGCCGTGCGGGGAGGTCGCGGGCGGCTGCCGGAAGGGAGTCCACGGGCCGCCAACGAAAGCGCTTCTCGCTCGACACAACCTATCGACCCGTCACAATGCTCAAAATCACTACTTCCGCTACAAACGGCAATTTTTCCGGAAATGGCAGGGCTTGGCTGGCTTACCCGGTTTCACATCGGGGGCGGTTGATGGTAGCGGCGGAACGCATGAACACTCGTCCTCATTGCGCTCTCGTCGTCGTCGTCCTCGTCCTCGGTTCCGGCCAATCGAGGACGACGACGAGGACGAGAACGAGCACTTTCCACGACCCCCTGAGTACTCCCCGCGTGTCCGTTCGTTTAGCCAAGCGGACCACTCGCGTCACAAGAAACCGGCCAGAAATGGTTGCCAGCCCGCGTTTTGGTTGCCAGAATCAGGTCGGGACTCTTCCTGGATTCGTGTAGCGGAACTCGCCAGAGTTCCGGGGCGCGCGCAATTCCGGAAGTCTGGCGACTTCCGCTACAAAATCACTAGTCCAGTCGGTTCGTCCATAGGTCGGCGAGCATTCGCTGCCTTGCGGGGCAAGATGGCTATCTCAACTTTGACTGACGCCGAAGCATTTGCGGGGGCGGTGGCTAAAAGCGGACTGTTGTCAACCGCAGCAGCAGCCAAGGTCCGCCAGGCCGCCACGGCCAGCCCCGACGCCAAGTCCCTCGCTCGCGACCTCGTGAAGGATGGCACGCTGACCCGCTGGCAGGCCACCCAGTTGCTGCACGGCTACACCACGCTGGTCATTGGCAAGTACCGGCTGCTCGATCAGTTGGGGGCGGGCGAGACGGGGCGGGTGTATCTGGCCGAACATGCCCAGATGAATCGCCGGCACGCACTGAAGGTCCTGTCGCGGCGGCACACGTCGCGGCCCGAGGCCCTGAAGCGGTTCCTGGGCGAGACCCAGCGCGTCTGCGCCCTCGAGCATCGCAACTTGAGCCACGTCTACGACATCAACCAGGACGGCGACAAGTACTACCTCGTCATGGAATATGTCGAGGGACAGGATCTGAAAAAGCTGATCGAGACGGGCGGGTCGCTTACCGCGGCAAAGGCGACCGCCCTCTTGCTCCAGGCGGTCGATGGGCTGTCGCAAGCTCACCGCCAGGATGTCGTTCACGGCGACCTCAAGCCGACGAACCTGATTGTTGAGCCCGGCGGGACGCTCAAGGTGACCGACATCGGCCAGGCGCGGCTGGTCGCCGCTCCGCCCAGTGGAACTGGCGAAGAAACGGTCGAGGCAGCGGCACTTGCAGCGGCGTTTTTTCGAGCACCAGAGCTGCGGTCGGGCAAGCAAGACGCCGATGTCCAGTGCGACGTCTATTCGCTCGGCAACATCGCGTGCTTCTTGCTGACTGGCAAAGCGGCCAAGGACGCGGCGGATGCCCAGCGGCTGCTGGCGGCTGCCAAGGCCGTGCCCGCTGAGCTGGTTGATTTGTGCACTTCGATGCTCTCCGCCGATCCGAGCCAGCGGCCAGATGATATGCCGGCGGTCCGGTCGGCCTTGCTGGCAATTGGCAAAGGCCTGGCCGATTCGTCGTCATCCAAAGCCGTCGTGTCACCAGCGGCGGGCAGCGGCGTGCCGCCGATGCCCAAGGCCAAAAAGCCGCCGGTTGCCAAAGCGATCGGCGACGACCAGGCGCAGGTTGTCTCCGCGGTTCCACAAAACGAGCACGATTCTGATTCCGGCAATCCGCTGGCGGGCTTGTCAATTCGTTCCCCGCGGAGCCGCTCGGCTAAGCCACCCGTGAAGGCTGCGCCGCCCGTGAAGGCCGCGGCCACCAGCGTTGAGCCTGCCTCGCCCGCTACGGTCGCGGTAAAGCCGCACAAGTCATCGGCTTCCAAGCCGCGCAGTGTTACTGGCGGCGGGCCGCGCGGCAAAAAGTCGCTGGCGCCGGTCATTGCCGTGGCAGCCATCGGCGGCGTCTTGCTGCTGAGTGGCATCGCCGCTGCCGTCGTCGCCTTCAACTGGAATCGCGGCGAGGCAAAGCAGGTCGCGACGGCGACACCCGCCGTCGATCCGGCTGCCAAAGCCGCCGCTGCTGCCGCCAACGAGAAAGCCATCGAAGCCGCTCTGGCCGCCGCCAACATCGGCGAAACCAACCCAGCGCCCCCGGCGGAAGCCAATCCCGCGCCGCCCACCGCCGTGAGTGCCGACACTCCGTCACCAAATACAGCCCCGCCAGCAACTGCGTCCCCGGCAGCAACTGGCGCCCCACGAGCCGCCCCATCAGCAGAATCAGCCAAACCCGCTGAGCCAGCGCCCGCGTCTGAACCGGCCAAGCCAGCAGCTGGAGCCCAGCCAAACGCCGAACCGACAAGGACCGAGCCTGTCGTTGCCGAACCAGGCAATCCCACGCCCGCCACACCCC
>JAKEHX010000561.1 GCA_022614795.1 Planctomycetaceae bacterium
CTGAGCAAGTGGGGCAGGCTTCCAGCCTGCCGTTGGCGTTGGCAGGCTGGAAGCCTGCCCCACAAGCGGCGGCAGGTCCGCGAGGAATTGGTCCAGCGCGACGCGATACTCCTCCGGCTGCGGGTCGTTGTGCTTCCCGCCTCGGATAGTGACGAGCCGCTTGGGTTCGTTCGCTGCTTGAAAGAGTGCGAGCCCTTGCGAATAAGGAACGACTTCGTCCGCGTCGCCGTGCGAGAGGAGCAGCGGCCCGCGATAGCGCTTGATCTTCTCGAGCGAGCTCATCTGCATCGTCATCAGCCAGCTCATCGGCAGCCAGCTCATGTGATGCTCGGCCAAGTCGGGCAGCGACGTGAACGTGCTTGCCAGGACCAGGCCCCGCGCGCCGTCCTCGGCAGCCAGATCGACCGCGACGCCTCCGCCGAGCGAATAGCCCACGAGCACGACGTCGGTTTCCGCGATCCCCTCCTTCTCGGCCAGCCACCTGCGGGCCGCGCGGGCGTCGAGCAGCACGCCCGCCTCGGTTGGCTTCCCTTCGCTGCGGCCGTAGCCGCGATAATCGAGCGCCAATACCGCGAGCTGATGCCGCCGGTTGAGAATCCGCAGCGACTCGGCCAGCAGCGTCACATTTCCCGCGTTGCCGTGCAGCACCAAGGCGTGGGCCAGCGGCTGTGGATGCCGCACGTACCAGCCGTGCAACTTCGTTCCGTCGGCGGCCGCGAACTGGGCGTCCTGGACAAGCACGGCGGTCGGATTCCAGTCGCCAGCCGGGTACTTGTCGGGCTGGAAGATGCTCCGCCGCTCGGTAGCAGCCAGCGGCGACCAGGATCCGAGCGAAGCGCAGCCCGCCGTCAGGCAGACCATGCAGCCGCTGCTAGCAACGGCGGCCAGGCAGGCCAGCCAGCGTAGACGACGGCACACATCCATGCGGCAACTCGTTTTTTGGGCGCGAAGAATCCCCAAACTGGCGGGACGCTATCAAACTCGGCCTGGACGGTCAATTCCGACCGATTGCCAAAGGGCCAGCGGGGGCGGCAGAATGAGGATTGCTGAGTCCCCTTCGTCCTCGTCGTCCTCGTACTCGTCCTCGTACTCGTTCTCGTACTCGTACTCGATTGGGCCGAACCGAGAACGAGAACGAGGACGACGAAAGACTCCGCCATCACACCAGCAACATTCGAGGTCGAGCAGAAATTCCGCGTGGCGGACCTGGCCGCGCTGCGCGAGCGCCTGGTTCAACTTGGAGCGGAGTTGTCCGAACGGATCGAACAAGCCGACACATATTTCGCCCACCCCACGCGAAATTTTGCCCAGACCGACGAGGCGTTGCGGCTGCGGCGCGTCGGCGAGGAAAACTGCATCACGTACAAAGGGCCAAAGATCGATCGGGAGACGAAAACGCGGCGCGAGCTGGAGGTGCCGCTGGCGAGCGGGCAGGCGGCATTTGAACAGTACACGAAGCTACTCGTGACGCTGGGATTTGGGGTGGTCGCGACCGTCCGCAAGCGGCGGGAGCGGGTCCACCTGGCGTGGCATGGGCATGCGGTGGAAGTGGCCCTGGACACGGTCGATCGGGTTGGCCTGTTTGCGGAATTGGAAGTTGGCACAGACGAAAATGGCATAGCCGAAGCCAAACGGGCCATTGCTTCGCTAGCGGGCCAATTGGGTCTGGCGGCCAGCGAGCGACGTAGTTACCTGGAAATGCTGCTCGCCGGATCGTCGTAAACTGCTTGCTGGAAATGGTTTGCGGCGAAATCTGCCGTCAATGCCAGAAATTCTTTGTGGGGTGCGAAACCTGAAAGGGAAGGCGTGGTTTCATTCCCCTGTTGCCCCTTTCCGGCGACAGATCAACCATCGAGGGGTTGACTAACGCTGGGTGAGGCCACTGCGGAACAGAAGAAGAACGAGCCACAAGAAGGACGCTGTCAATTATCTGCGGCGGGGCAAGTCCGCCGTCAGTCATCGTATCGATCGGACCCCCAAGCGATCGCCCGGCCAGGGTGTGAGTTCTATCTCCTCCTTGGCCGGGCGTCTTCGTTTCTTGTAGGGTGCATGAGTGCAACGAAATGCACCAAGTTCAGCCGAGCATCGGATGGTGTATTTCGCTGCGCTCATACACCCTACACTACGCGGCGAAAGGACTCGCCCGCATGCCCGCCGGATCAGCCCGCTCGCTCCGCTCGACCGTTGTCATTCCGGCCCGGCTGGCCTCCACGCGTCTGCCGCGTAAGCTGCTCCTGGCTGAAACCGGCAGGCCGCTCCTTCAGCACACGTATGAGGCGGCCGTGCGGGCTAGACGGCCAGGCGGTGTGGTGGTCGCGGCCGATTGCGAGGAAATTGCCGCGGCCGTGCGGGCGTTCGGCGGGCGCGTGGAGCTGACCAGTCCCGATTGTGCAAGTGGGACCGACCGCGTCGCCGAGATCGCCGGCAAGCTGCCTGATATGGATATTCTCGTCAACGTCCAGGGGGACGAGCCGGAGATTTCCGCGGCGGCCATTGACCTCGCCGTGGACCTGCTCCAGCGCGATCCGGCTGCCGTGATGAGCACGCTGGCCACGCCGATTCGCAGCCGCGAAAAGCTCGCTGACCCGGGTTGCGTTAAAGTGATCTTCGACCAGCGCGGCCGGGCGATCTATTTCAGCCGGGCGGCGATTCCCTTTGCCCGCAACTGGGACGACGGGCTGCTCACCGCCGACCCGCCCTGCTATTACCAACATATTGGCCTGTATGCCTATCGCCGCGATTTTCTGCTCGAGCTGGCGGCGCTGCCGCGTGCGCCGATCGAGCGGATCGAGAACCTGGAGCAACTGCGCGTGCTCGACGCCGGCTATACCATCCTCGTCGGCACGATCGACGAACCGACCATCGGCATCGACACGCCGGAGGATTACCGGGCGTTTGTGGAGCGGTGGAAAGCAAAAAATCCCGGTTGAATACCCGCCGCACTTAGCGGCGCTGGGCGAGGATTTCGAGGCAGCGGACAACGAGGGCAGTCCAGCCGGTCTGGTGACTGGCGCCCAGGCCGCGGCCCGTTTCGGGGTCGAAATATTCGTAGAAGAGCGGAAGGCTTTGGAAGTGCGGATCGGTGCGATAGAGCGGTTCGTTGCCGTGGCAGGGACGCCGGCCATCGGGGTGAATCAGGAACAGCCCCTTGAGCCGGCCGCAGATTTCGGCGGCGACCTCGCGGAGGTTCATGAGCCGGCCCGATCCGGTGGGGCATTCGACCTTGAGCGAGTCGCCGTAGAAGTGATGGTAGCGCTGGAGGGCTTCGATGAGGAGGTAGTTCATGGGGAACCAGATCGGGCCGCGCCAGTTGCTGTTGCCGCCAAACATGAAGCTGTCGGATTCGCCGGGCTGGTAGCGGACTGTGTGCCGCTGGCCGCCGCACTCGAAGACGTACGGCTGCCGCTCGTAAATCCGCGAGAGCGAGCGGATGCCGTAGGGGGCGAGGAATTCGTTTTCGTCGAGGAGGTACTTGAGCACGCGGACGAGCCGGTCGCGCGAGGGAATCGCCAGGAGCCAGCGATGGCGGACAAACTCGTCGTCGCCGGCCTCGCCCGCAACGATGTGCCGGGCGAGGTTGGGGCGGTACTTGCGAAACCACTCGAAGCGTTTGGAGAAGCCGGTGAGGTATTGGAGCTGTTCCTGCTCGATGACTTCGCAGGTGAAGAGGGGAACGAGGCCTACCATCGAGCGGACCTTGAGGCGAAGCGGGCTGCCATCCATGTGGAGTTGGTCGTAGTAGAAGCCGTCCTCTTCGTCCCAGAGGCCGGAGCCGCCGAGGGAGTTGATGGCATCGACGATGTGGACGAAGTGTTCGAAGAATTTGGAGGCGATGTCTTCGTTGGCCCGGTGTTCCTCGGCCTGGGCCAGCTCGAGGGCCATTGCCAGCATGGTCGAACAATAAAAGCCCATCCAGGCGGTGCCGTCGGCCTGCTCGAGGTGGCTCCCATTGGGGAGCGTCGCGGAACGGTCGAAGACGCCAATGTTGTCCAGGCCCAAGAATCCGCCGGCAAAGAGGTGGCGGCCGCGGGGGTCCTTGCGATTGACCCACCAGGTGAAGTTGAGCAGCAGCTTGTGAAACGTGCTGACGAGAAACCGCCGGTCGCGGCGGCCCTGCGGAGCGGTCAGCTTGTAGAGCCGCCAGCAGGCCCAGGCGTGGACCGGCGGGTTGACGTCGGAGAAGGAGAATTCGTAGGCGGGAATCTGCCCGTTGGGATGCATGTACCATTCGCGCAGGAAGAGCGCGAGCTGGTCCTTGGCGAAGTCGGGGTCGAGGCGGCTGAAGGGGATCATGTGGAACGCCAGGTCCCAGGCGGCGTACCACGGATATTCCCACTTGTCGGGTATCGAGATGATGTCGCGGTTGTAGAGGTGCGGCCAGTCGTGGTTGCGGCCGTGCTTCCGCGAGTCGGGGGGCCGCGGCTGCTCGGGGTCGCCGTCGAGCCAGTCCTCGACGATGTAGTGATAGAACTGCTTCGTCCAGATCAAGCCGGCGTAGCCTTGGCGGGCGATCAGACGCTCGTCGGCGGCGAGGGAGGAGGGGATGATATCGGCGTAGAACTGGTCGGCTTCATCGCGGCGCACTTCCAGGATGCGCTGGAACTCATCGCCGAACATCCGCTCGGGCCGCTCTTCGCGCGACGCGAGGCGCAGCGGAATCGACACCTCGCCGCTGGCGGGAATGGTCAGGCGATAGTGAGCTGCGGCTTTGGTGCCGTGCTGCTGGGAATTGACCGCGTCCTGGCGGCCGCGGACCAGGAAATTGTGAAAGGCGTCTTTGACGTAGGGAGTGTATTGCGGCGTATTGAAGAGCAGTTGCGAATTGGTTTCGTTTTCGGTGAAGAGCCACTGGCTGGTCGTGCCGTCTGAGGCGCGGTCGGCGGCGAAGCCAAATTCATTGAGCGTTTCGTGCCAGGTCTTAAGGTGGCCATCGGGCGTCAGCTCGATGCGGGCCTTTTTTGTGCAGCCTTCGTGGCGGCAGCCCCAGATCCAGGTGTTGCGAAACCAGAGCGTGGGAAGGAGGTGGATCGTCGCGGCGGCCGGGCCGCGGTTGGCGACGGTGATGCGGATCAACAGGTCGTCGGGGCTGGCCTTGGCGTACTCGGCGGTAACGTCGAAGTACTTGCCGCCAGCGAAGATGCCCGTATCGAGCAGCTCGAACTCGCTGGCGCGCTTGTCGTCGGGCCGACGGGCTTTGATGAGTTGCTCGTAAGGGAACTCGGCGTGCGGGTACTTGTAGAGCGCCTTGAGGTAGGTGTGGGTCGGCGTGGCATCGAGGTAGTAATAGAGTTCCTTCACGTCCTCGCCGTGGTTGCCTTGCGGCCCCGTCAAGCCGAACAGTCGCTCCTTGAGGATTGGGTCCTTCTCGTTCCACAGGGCCAGCGCGAAGCAGAGGCGGCACTCCCGGTCGGTGATGCCCAGGAGGCCGTCCTCGCCCCACCGATAGGCCCGGCTGCGGGCATGTTCGTGCGGGAACGAGCCCCACGAATCGCCCCCCTCGGAGTAGTCTTCCCGGACTGTGGCCCATTGGCGCTCCGAGAGGTACGGCCCCCAGCGGGTCCAGTTGCGCTGGCGGGCGTAGTTCTCGCGCAGGCGGGCGCGCTCGGCGTCGTGGTCATAGTGGAAGTACATGCGGCGGATTGTAAGCCGGAGTGAGTGGTGAGTGGGTGAGTGGTGAGTGGGTGAGTGGGTGAGTGGGTGAGTGGTCGGAGGTCAGAGATCGGAGGTCGGAAGTCAGAGTTTGTTGTACTCGGTACTCTGTACTAAGTACTAAGACTTTCGATCTTCGATTCCCGCCACTCACCACTCACCGACTCACCACTCACCGACTCACCACTCACCGACTCACCACTCACTCCTCCTTACTCATGCCGCAGTTTCGGCCCGTCGGTCTGGTACTGGCCTACTCCCCCTTGATAGCGCCCGTGCCACCAGTCGAGGGCGACCCGCTTGCGAAAGCACAAGCCCATGTAGTCCCAGCCCCAGGTTCCTTCGTCGAGATAGCGCCCCTCGCCAAAGCACACGGCGCCGCCGCCGACCAAATAGCCGCAGTACCGGCCCGTGTCGGACGGAATTGCCCGCGTGCGCCAGCACTCTGGCCAGCCGGCACGACAGTGGGCGTCCGACCGATAGTCGAGGCCGGCAAACGCGGCGTTGATCCAATCGGCTTGCTGCGGGTGGATCTCCGCCAGGCGATCATCGCGGCTCAATATTAGTGGCTGGCCTTGGCCGGACCAATCGGCATAGGGCGATGGGCCAATGTTCGCGGCGGGTAGGCTAGCAGGCTGATCGCTGGGGGACGGCTGGTCGTCGGAGACGCGGATCGAGATGGGAGCGGGCAACATGGACTCATCGGCGACCACCTCGCTGCCAGGAGCCAGCACAAGCACAGCGATGATTGGGAGCCACGGATGAAATCTCGCGCTGATGCGCCGCAACCGCGCTCTCAATTTGCGATTTGCAATTCCTGTTTTGCACTTTGCAATTGGAGCCGCAGTCGATTGCAAATTGCAAAGTAGTAATTGCAAATTGCAAAATGGCCAGGCTTGTGTGCCATTCGTCGGATTACGAGAGCGTCTCATAGGGCCATCCTTGACATTGCAGCTCTGGGCCGCGCAGCACTTATCCGCCCACGATGCCGCCTTGCGGGTTGCGGTTGAATTTCTGGAACGGCAGGCGGACCGTGCGATAGAACACGCGGTCGGCCCGCAAATGAGCTGGCGGAGCATAACCCTGCTGCCCCATGAATGTGACCACGTCGTCCTGATCGACGCCGTCGCCGCTGACGCCGAAGCCCCCTTGCAGCCCAGCCCGATAGAGCGGCGAACTCCCCGGGAAGAACACGACGCCGTTCTGATTGGCGATGTTCGTTGTCGCGTGGAAGTTGCGGCCGATGTGGAAGGCGTCAAAGCCCAGCACCGTAAAGAAATTGGACGCGAGCGGCGCATTGGCCGGCCCGAGCAGCCAGTTCTCCGCCGTGCTCCGGTTGATTCCCTGCGTCAGCAAACTCGAAAAGACCCCCGGCAGCGTCCCATCGACGCCCGACGGATAACGCGGCTCGGCCAGGAAGCGAAACGTGCGATTGGTGAATGCCAGCCCGTCGAGCGGCGAATATTTGGCAAAAGTCGTCGAGTTGGGATTCAGGTCGGCCAGGTGGTTGTTCACGCCGTCGAATCGCGACCGTGCCAGCCGCAATTGCGCCGCCGTCGCCTGCCCGCCGAAGAGCAAGAGGTCGTCATCGACCTTGTCGGCGTCTTCGAGCAAGGCGGCGTTGGCGTAGTAAGCCGTGTTCCGCGACTTGGCCACGGCCACGTCGATCGAAAAGACCGTCGCGTCGAACATTCGATAGAGACCCAGCACGTTGCCGTCGCCGTCCGACACGGCAAAGACCATCCGCGTGATCACGCCCGGCTGAGCATAACCGTTGCGGATGTTCTTGATGTTGAGGCGAATCGCGGCCCTGGTCAGGCGGGCCTCGGCGATTCCCTGCTCGATGATCGTCGTCACGTCGCCCGCGGTCAGCGTGCTTGCCGCTGTTGGAGATGCATGCGGCGTCACCAGCCAGCCCTCGGGAACCGGCAGGCCATCCTGGAAAAATGCTCCGCCACCGGTCACCGGCTGATTGTCGCCGCTCAAGGGGCTGCCGCGGCCCACCTGCCAGCCCTTGCGGACGAGCGTATCGACACCCGTCCGGCGATTGGTCGCCGTCGGGTTCGGGCCAAAGATCTCGAGTGTGATCCCCACCAGATCAATGCGGCCATAGGGCAGACCGATGCCCGGCACCGGAGCAATGCCGTTGAGCACGCCGACCGAGCCGTTTCCCGTTTGAAACGTTCCCGATGGGGGCTTCAAAAAGCGCACACCGCCGACCGCCGCGAACGCGATCCACTCGGCTTCGAGCACTTTCGGGGCGTTGAGCCGCTGCTCGTTCTTCTGCGGTTTGCCGTCCGGCCGCGTGCGGGCGTGCTGGAAGTTCTGCTCGAACGTGGCATATCCATCCGGGCCCGGGAAGAAGACGCCGATGCCGCCGACCATCTCCAGCTTGCCGCCGACGAATTTGTAGATCGGAATTCCGCCCGGCAGCGTCGCAAAGCCCCGCGACTGGGCATGCGGCACCAGGTCCGACTGCACGCCATACGACTCCGGAGCGAACAGCTCCTTCCCCGCCGGCACGAAGGACGGATCGACGTTGAACCGGCTGGCCAGGGCGATGTCGTCGGCGTTTCCCTTGATGCCGTCCGGGCCGGGATGGACAAGGCTGTCGCGGCTCTGGTGTTCGATGCCGAACAGATCGACCGGCGGTGTGTGGCGAATTCCTTGCGGGAAATGTCCGCCGACGCCGATCGGTGCGACAAAGCCGGGGCCGAACGTGCGGGCCAGCGGGCTGGCCGGATCGAATGGGTTGTCAGTCAGCGAGTCGGGCACGGTCGGGTTCGATTCGACCTCGCGCTGCGTGATCGTCGATTGGCTCAGATTGCGAATCGTTCGCGAGGTGAGCGGCGCTTCACCGTTTGCGAACATCGCTGCTGTGCGGGCCTTGGCCACGGCGCCGTCGATCGCGAAGACCAGGCCGCCGGTGTCGCCCGCAAAGTTGGCCACTACGTCATCTTCCGCGCGAACACCGAGAATTCGCCCGTTGCGATCGACGACGGTGATGATCGCGTCCTCGCTTGCCGACGCAGCCGCCGCTCGGGCCAGCAGCAACTCGACCTCGCCGTCGGTGAGGGTACTCGTGAGCGGATCGTTCACCGGGTCATAGAGCGACGGCAGCGGGGCCAGGGCGGGCCCCTCGCCTTCCGCTTCGCTCTCCAGTGCCGCATGCGCTAGATTGCTGAGCAACGACTCGCTTAGCCCGGTCGTCCACGACCCGTCGCCGCCTCCGCTCGACACATAGCCGGCCGGTTGGGGTCCCATGCTCAGGTTGGAATTGCTCGCCAAGAGTGGCAGCAGGGAAGGCAACCCGTCAACCGCCATGCACTCGCGCGACTCCAGCCGCTCGACCGTGAAGACGCGGCGCGCCCTGCGCCTGGTCGATCGAGGTTTACGGTGCTGGCTCATGGCAAATTGGACGGATTGAAAATCCGTCGTACTTTCAAATCTTCCTACCTTACGCACACTACCCAGCCATTTCAGAAACGGCAACGAAATAGCTTCGTACCCGACGTTGCCAGCGTCGGTTTGCGGCCCGTTTGCCCCATACTGCGGCCACGGACCCTGCAAGTAGCAATTCGGCCAGCAAAATCGATAAGGCCGGTTTTATTGCGCCACGCGCTATGCCCGATACAACCGATACAGACCGCCTTCAGCCGGTAGTCCGGGGGGAATCAGCTAGCGTGCAGGCCGCATTGCAGTTCGATGCCCGGCTCAGCGTGCGCAGAGCGCGCTCGTGGCTGAGGTGCGCGCAGCGGGCGATAATGTTGATCGTTGCTTTGTCGGCAGTGAGGGCGTGGAGTCAGGAGGCTGACCAGCCGCGCCCCCCAGTTCTCGACGCACCGCTCCCCGACTTCGTCCCGATGCCCGAGCTGGCCGAGGAGCCCGATCTGATGCTCCGCTGGCCGGTCGATTCGCCGCTCGGGTTTTCCGGCCCGTCGGGCATCCTGCCTCGCGAGGAACAAGAGACGAGTCATTTCGTCCCCAGGGAAGACCGCTGGCGCGTCGGTCTGCCCGCTTGGGACCGCTACGACCAGGGGCACCCGCCTGACTTCGAATATCCCTACACCGAAGGCTCGCTTTGGAACCCGTTCAACCAGAACGTGCTCAAAGGAGACTACCCGATCCTCGGCCAGCACAACTTCTTCGTGCTGACGGCGATCGAGAACCTGCTGATCGAAACGCGGCAGGTCCCCACGCCAACGACTCCGTTCGAGAGCACCGCCGACCCCGACCAGGAGGAGTTCTTCGGCGACCCCGACCAGTTTTTCGTGAACAATAACCTCGTCCTCTCGCTCGATCTGAACCACGGCGACGCCGCCTTCAAGCCGGCTGACTGGCGCATCAAGGTCACGCAGATTTACAACATCAACCACCTCGTGGTCGATGAGCTGGGAATCGTGAACCCCGATGTCCGCCGCGGCACGGCCCGCTTCCGTCAGGATTACGCTACCGAGGAGTACTTCATCGAGTCGAAGATCGCCGATCTCAGTCCCAATTACGATTTTCTTTCGGTCCGGGCCGGCTCGCAGCCATTCAGCTCCGACTTCCGCGGGTTCATCTTCAGCGACACCAACCGGGGAGTGCGCCTGTTTGGCACGCTCAACAGCAACCGCGAGCAGTTCAACGTCATCTGGTTCGACCAGACCGAGAAAGACACCAACAGCACGCTCAACACCTGGGACGACCGCCACCAGAACACGGTTATCGCCAACCTCTACCGGCAGGATTTCATCTGGCCCGGCTACACCGCCCAGCTCAGCTACCACTACAACCGCGACCAACCGAGCTTCAAGTTCAACGATAACGACTTCCTCGTGCGGCCCGACCCGGCCGGCGTGTTCGCCCCACACGAGATCAACTCGCACTACATCGGCTGGTCGGGCGACGGCCACATCAACCGCTTCAACATCAGCCACGCGGCCTATTGGGTCGTGGGAAAAGACAACCTGAACCCGATCGCCGGCCGCGAGGTGCAAATCAATGCCCAGATGGTCGCGGCGGAGCTGTCGTACGACCGCGACTGGATGCGGTTCCGCACGTCGTATTTCTTTGCTTCAGGCGACGATAACCCCTTTGACGGCGAGGCCCGCGGCTTTGACACGATCTTCGACAGCCCCGCCTTCGCCGGCGGCGGCTTCAGCTACTGGCAGCGGCAGCAGATCGGCCTGTTCGGCGTGAACCTCGTGCAGCGAAACAGCCTGGTGCCGGACCTCCGCTCGAGCAAATTCCAGGGGCAAACGAACTTCGTGAACCCGGGCCTGCACCTGGTGAATCTGGGCGTCGATGCCGACATCACCCCCAAGTTCCGCCTGATCAACAACCTCAACTTCCTCTGGTTCGACCAGACCGAAGTGCTGGAGACGTTCGTCTTTCAGCCCGATATCGATTCGTTCATCGGCGTCGATTTGAGCATCGGCGCCGAATACCGCCCGATCCTGCACAACAACGTGATCATCGTCGGCGGGTTTGCGGCCTTATTCCCCGGGGAAGGCTTCAAGGACCTGTACAACCCGCTCCGCGCGACGACCGACACGATGGTGCAGGCGTTTGTGGATGTGGCGCTGACGTACTAAGGGAAATGCGGAGTGCGGATTGCGGAGTGCGGAATGGAGAAGCGTGATGGAACATCAAGTCATCATTCGGCGAATCATCGCATACGCGGTCTTCATGGGCTCGGCGCTAAGCCCATCCGTAGAGCTGCAAGCACAACACGCTCCCGCGCGCGTCTCGGTTTCTGATTCCGCACTCCGCAATCCGCACTCCGAACTTGCATCCCATTCCGCACTCCGCACTCCGCATTCCGCACTTGAACAGCATTCCGCCATTGCTTCCCGCGGCATCGACCCGTTTCCGCTTCCCAAAGATTGGCCCAGCGGCGAAGACCTCTATCGCCAGACGACCGAAGACGCCGAGCGCAAAAGCTGGGGCTGTAAGAACTGCCACACCGGTGTACACGATATGCACAACCTCCCGACCGTGCGCCTGGGCTGCACCGACTGCCACGGCGGAGATGCCGCGTGCCCAACCAAAGAGGGCGCCCACGTCCGGCCCCGGTTTCCGCAGGCCTGGCCCAGCTCGGCCAATCCCGTCCGCACCTACACGCTGCTCAACCACGAATCGCCCGAATTCATCCGCTTCGTCAACCCTGGCGACTTGCGGATTGCCCACATCAGTTGCGGCGGCTGCCATGCCAAGGAAGTGCTGCAAGTCAAAAAGAGCATGATGACCCACGGCTGCATGCTCTGGGGAGCGGCTCTTTACAACAACGGTTCGGTCCCCAATAAATGGCCGCGCTACGGCGAAAGCTATGGCATGACCGGCGTGCCGCAGCGTGTGCAAAACGTCTGGAAGCCCGAGGAAACCGAGCGAATCGCCTATGACATGAACTCCAAAGGGGTCGTCCCCTTCCTCGATCCTCTGCCGCGATTCGAGATCAGCCAGCCGGGCAATATCCTCCGCATCTTCGAGCCGGGCGGCCGTTTCCGCCCTGAGGTCGGGATTCCCGAGAAACTCGACGAGCCCGGCCGTCCGCGGACGCGGCTTTCCAACCGCGGCCTGGGAACCGAAAACCGGACCGACCCGGTCTTCATTGGCCTCCAGAAGACGCGGCTCCTCGATCCGACGCTCAATTTCCTGGGGACCAACGACCACGCCGGCGACTATCGCTCGAGCGGCTGTAGCGCCTGCCACGTCGTCTATGCCAACGATCGCTCGCCCGTTCATTCGGGACCCTATGCCCGGTTTGGCAATTCCGCCCTGGCCGCCGCCGAGCCCGACCGCCCCGGCGGATTCGTCACCAACGTCGATCCGATGATCCCCAAGCACGAGCCCGGGCATCCGATCGCCCATCGCTTCTCGGTCAACATCCCGACCAGCCAGTGCATCGTCTGCCATATTCACCCCGGCACGAACGTGCTCAACGAGTACCTCGGCTTCATGTGGTGGGACAACGAAACGGACGGCGAGTTGATGTATCCGCGCGAGCAGCGGAACCCGACCGCCGAGGAGCTGACCCGCTCGCAGATGAGCAACCCCGAAGACGCAGCTGCCCGCGGCCGCTGGGGAGAGCCGGAGTTCCTGGCCCGTGTGCCTGAGCTGAATCAGGTCACCCGCCACTCTCAATTCGCCGATTTCCACGGCCACGGCTGGGTGTTTCGCGCCGTCTTCAAGAAGAACCGCCAGGGGCACCTGCTCGATCCTGACGGCGACGTCGTCCAGCAGGTCAGTACCGCCAAGCTCTATAGCGCCGTTGTGCAACCCGGCGAGCAATATCGGCCTGCCCAGCCCGACAACCCGCGATCGCCGACGCTGGCCGAGTGCAAGAAGCACGACGATCATCCGGTCCACCTGATGGACGTGCATCTGGAAAAGGGGATGCACTGCGTCGATTGCCACTTCATCCAGGATTCGCACGGCAATGGCAAGCTCTACGGCGAGGTACGCGGGGCGATTGAGATTACCTGCGTCGATTGCCACGGCTCGGCGGACGAGACGATTCCCGAAAAGATCGCCCGCATTGGACGAATGCCGACGAGCGGGCCAGCCGCGGCAGAGAGTGGTCCGCTCGCTCCGCGAGCGGAAGACCTGCGTACCAACGACCAATCTGCGAACTCCATCTCGCGGAGCGAGATGCCTATGGCGGGTCGCAACCTGCTCCTGCTGCGAACGCCCTTCGAGCCCCGCCAGCCGCGGTTTGAAGTCCGGACCGAGCGTACGATCGGCAAGGACGGCATCGAGCGGATCGAGACTGTGCTGATCCAGCGGGCGATGGTCGAGCAGGGGCGCGAGTGGCGGATCGTGCAGACCAAGGACACGACGAATCCCCAGCGGTCCGAATACAGCCCGCGCTCGCACATGGCCAAGACCGTCCGCTGGGAAATGGACGGCGAGGATGTGCGGATGGTCTGGGGCGGGCATGTCACGTCCCTGGACGAGCGCGGCCGAGTGCAGCCCGGCAACGGGCGCGAGCAAGTCGGCCGGGTGAAGTGCGCCCATCAGACGAGCAACATGAGCTGCATTGCCTGCCACTCGTCGTGGAACCCAAGTTGCTTCGGCTGCCACCTGCCGCAGCGGGCTAATCGCAAGATGCCGGGCCTGCACAATGAAGGGGACGTGAGCCGCAACTACACATCGTACAACTTCCAGACGCTGCGTGACGACGTCTACATGCTGGCCCGTGACGGCGTCGTGACCGGCAGCCGGATCAACCCGGCCCGCTCGAGCTGCGCGGTTCATGTCACGAGCTACAACAATAACCGCGAAACGATTTACATCCAGCAGCAGACGATTTCGGGCGGAGGCATGAGCGGCATCGCCTTCAGCACCAACGTGCCGCACACGGTCCGCGGCCGCACACCGCACGAGAACTACGCGATGCCCGGCGGCATCTACGAGACAAAGATGTGCAGCGACTGTCACCTGGCGAAGACCGGCGACAACAACGCCGTGATGGCCCAGCTTTTGATGCATGGCACGAACTTTACGAATTTCATCGGCCGCTACGCCTGGATCGCGTGCGGCGAGAATGGCCTGTTTGCCCCCGTCGTCACCGAGCAGGACGAACCGCAGGCGGTCATCGGCAGCACGCTGCACCGCGTCGCGTTCCCCGACAATTACCGCGAGCATCTCGCACGTCAGGGCCTCCTGGAGCACGCTCACGAGCATCCAGGGGTCGATATCCTCGACCAGCTTCGCCGGCCATTCTGCAAGCCCGAAGTTTTAATGGTCCAGCCGCGGGGCGAATACCTTTATGCGGCTTGCGGCGCGGGGGGACTGCGGGTTTTCGACATCGCGTTTATCGACGATAAGGCGTTTGCCGAGCGAATTACCACGGCCCCGGTTTCGCCGGCCGGGCAGCAGTTCTTTGTGCCAACGCAGTATGCCACGGCAGTTGCCGCCCCGACGACGCTCGCCCCCGATCCAACCCGCGTCCAGCCGCCGGAAAACAAGGAACAGAAGGTCCACGCCTTGTATGGCTACATCTACGTGGCCGACAAGTACGAGGGGCTGATCCTCGTGGGCGCGGCGACGCTGCTCGACGGCGACCCGCTCAACAACTTCCTGAAGCGCGACCTGACCTACAATCCCGGCGGCATTCTTGATGGCGCGCGGAACATCACGATTGTCGGGACGTACGCTTATATCTGCTGCGACGCGGGCCTCGTGGTCGTCGACCTCGACGATCCCCTCAATCCCAAGGTGACGAGCGTCGTCGGCCACGAGCAGGGGATCGAGCATCCGGTCGCGGTGCAGGTGCAGTTCCGCTATGCATTCGTGTGCGATGAGCATCGCGGCCTGGTCGTACTCGATGTCACCGACCTGCACCAGCCGCGGCCGATTGCCGGGGCGGCCGTGCCGCTGGCCGAGTGCCACAATCTCTATGTGGCTCGGACGTATGCGTATGTCGCCGCGGGACATGAGGGCCTGGCGATCATCGACGTGACCAATCCCGAGCGGCCCGTGCTCGACCAGATGTACAACAAAGGGGGCTGCATCAACGACTGCCACGATGTGAAGCTGGGGATCACGTATGCCAGTCAGTTTGCGTATCTGGCCGATGGCGAGAACGGGCTCCGCATCGTGCAGCTCACCTCGCCCGACACGCCGGGAAGCGCCGGCTTCAGCCCGCGGCCCGTCCCGATGCTCGTGGCCACGTTCAAGATTCCGCACGAAGGACACGCTTTGCAAATCGGCGAGGGACTGGACCGCGACCGGGCAGTTGATGAATCCGGGAACCAAATCGCCGTCTTCGGCCGCGTGGGGGCCCGCCCGCTGAACCTCGACGAGCAACAGCGGATGTACCGCGAGCCGTTGACGCCGAAGAATGCCCGGCTGTTGGGCATCGAGCCCGCGCCGGTCTGGAAGGGACCGATTTTCCAGGTGAGTGATGACCCATACGACGCCGCATACTTACGCACGGCCGACGTGTCGCCGCGTCAGCCGCTGGCGCTGCCGCCCCCTGTTGCCCGCCGCTATCAGATTCCATTTGGCCCACCGGTGCGGTAGCAGAACTTGTAGCTGAAGTCGCCAGACTTCAGGAGATAGCGAGCCGCCCCCGAACTCTGGCGCTTTTCGGCTACTTGAGCGGATACGCCTGCTGAAGCGGCGCGAGCTTCGTCCGGAAGAATTCTGGATCGTACGTGGCGACCGCCGTCAGCCAGTCCGGCAGATTGGCGATCACGTGCTGCTCCTGGCCCGCCGGCAGCGCGAGGCGCAGCGGCATATGCCAATTCATATCGCCGGGCATGCTGGAAGGGACGCCATCGAACAGTGCGTCGATCCGCCGGCGGACCTCCTCGTGCTCGGCCGGAACGCGGGCACCTTGGACGCCTCCCAAGAGCTTCACGAGCGGCTCGGGGACAAACGACGCGGGCGGCCTATGAAACTCGGCTCCAACAAGGGTGTAATTCCGGTGCGGCACACCGGCCAGGTCCTTCACCAGCTCGCGAATCGCCCAGGCATACTGCCGGGCCGCGTGATAATCGCGCTCCACGTCGTGCTGCGGATGCGCAAGCTGCGTGAGCAGCTTCGTCGCGGCTGCATTGTCCAGCGGCTGGTGCGCCAGGTCGCGCGATGCCCGCCACGACAGCTTCGAAAGGGCGTCGGCGGCGGCGTGCATCCGCTCGCGGTCGCCAAACGGCCGGGCCGAGAACGCCGCATCGAGCTCGGCAATCGCCGGCTCAAGCTCAATGGCCGCTTGCGCAGCACCCAGCCGCGCGAGGGCCAGCGTCCAGAACGCAGGCGGCGGCCGGCCGGGAGCGACATTTCGCCGCACGCGCGTGGTCGTTGGAAAATCGCTCCGCAATTCGTGGTGGCAGGCGCCGCAGTCGTACACGCTGAATTCCAGCCCCGCATCAGCTGCCTGGTTCACATCGCGCACCAAAGCCGCATAAGTCGCCAGCACGCCCAGCCCCGAGACCAGCACTTCCTTGGCGCGGGCCATGTCCTGCGCCGGGTCGGGCGAGAAACTGGCAGGATTGGCGGTGACGTAACTTTCTGCCAGCGTCACCTTGTCGGTCCGCAGCACGAACTGGAGGAAGTTCCTGGCATCTTCCGCGTCGGCCCCGGTGCGATAATAGCGAAAGCCCTCCGGGCGAAAGAGTTTTTCCTGGACTGTCCGCCAATGGGCCGGCTGCTGGGCGGCGAAGGTGACGAACTCCAGTCCCGGGAGCGGCGGATGTCCCTTGGCGTACCACTCGTGGCGGACGAAGCGCTCGGTCGGCTCGCCAGAGAAGCTCCAGTCGTGGCTGCGCGTGCCGACGTGGCACGACGCGCACAGCTCGATCCGCCGCGCCGGATTCCTCAGGTCGGCCAGGCCGAACTCGCGCTCCTTGTCGTCCGCCTTGACCAGTCGCCATAGCGGCTTTTGATGGACAGTCTCGTAGGCCATTCCCGCCCCATGGCAGGCCTGGCACGAGACGCCATTCTCGATCGTCTTCCGCTTGCCGCCGCCGGCCACGCGCTCGCCCACGGGAGCGTGGCACGCGAAGCATTGCTTGAGCGTGGCCACGCCCCGGTCGTAGTCGGCCCGGGCCGCGCCCTCGGGCGGCGGGGCGAAATCAACGTTTTGCACGGCCAGCGTGCGTAGCGCTGTCCCTGGCGCCGCTGTCTCTAGAGTCGCAGCGCCAGGTGGCACGATGTCAAACCGCAGCACGTCTTCCAGCTTCACGCCGACGATCCGCTGGGTCAGCTTCCGCCCCTCCCCGGTCACCATGAGCGCCAGGGACTGGCTGTGCTTGTCTTGCTGCTGCCAGATCGCGGCCGTCTCGATGTGGCAGAAATCGCGGCTTTCGGCGAAAGCCGGATTGCCCGCCGGCGTGAAGTGGCACTTGAAGCAATCGTCGGTCGAAACGAGCGGAAACTTGGCCGGCGGTGAGGCTGTTTGCGCGGCATCCTGGGCAAGCGCGCGGCCCGAGGCGAAAAGCACGCAGGCCACAAGAAGCGTCGCGCGATGCCTCGTCCTCATGGTGCGGTGCTCTCCGATCGCTGGCGCAGCTCTTCAGCCAGGCGCGCTAGCGCCGCGGCAATTTGCTCCGCGCTTGCCGGCGGTGTGGAGCTGCCCTCGCGCACACCCAGCCCTTCCCAGTCAAACGCCGGCCACTCGAAATCGGCCGAACCGAATCGCAAGGCGGCGGCCACCGAGCGCCAGTCGCGGTCCCACTCGTCCACGGGAACATCTCGGAACTCCTCGCGGCCGCTGGTCACGCTGGCCAAGCCGGCCGGCGGCTGTAGCGTAAGCAGCCGGTCGCGCGCCAGCAAGTCGCCCGCGCGAAGCGCCAAGAGCTGCTGGCAGGTCTCGGCCCACGACTGATCAGCGCGAATCGCCGGCTCGACGAGCGCCAGGACGCGGGCCGTGGTGAATGCGTCGGCGTCATCCCGGGCCAATGCCGCGCGCAGTGGATGCTCTTCGATCGAACGGCGCGCAGCGGCGGCAAGTTGCCCGGCCATCGCAGGATCGCCAGCGAGCGACGCGTTCATCTGCCGGCCGATCGCGGCGAACGCGTTTCCGGCTGAGTCGTCCGAGAGTAGCCGATGGGCGAGCGCCAGGTTCCAAGGCTGCCAACCGGGCATTCCGGGCCTGGCGCCTTTCAGGGCGACGCTGGACAAACCGGCCGCGGGCCGCAGCCGCTGGTGGCAGGCGAAGCAATCGTATTCCGCAAACTCGGGCCAGGGAGCAAGCCGCTCGCCGGCAGCCGCGCGCTTGGCCCGCGACTCGAGCAGGGCCAACGATGAGCGGGCGGCCGCCACCTGCCCCGCCGCCCAAAGGCGGACCTTGAAATCGGGCGTGCGGACGCGCTCCGCCGCGGGCCAATGCTTCTGGCGGATCAGGTCATGATAGGCCGACAGCTCAAAACGCAGCGGCGGATGTCCGGCGGCGATCATGTCGTGGTTCATGTCCCGCTCGCCGTCGCCCACGTGGCAGCCGGCACACCGCTCGGCGCGGACGACCAGGTTTTTCGTATCGATCATCCCCAGGCTGGCTAGCCGCTCGCGAGTGACGCCGTGCTGGTAATGGACGGCAATCCAGTTCTTCGCAGGTCCATGGCACGTCTCGCAGCCGATGCCGCGGGCCACTGGACGCGTTGTAAGGGGGTCGGCCTTTAGGGGGTCGGGAGTCTTTGGCGAGCCGTCCGCTTCCATGATCGGAAGACGATTTCCGCCAAAGACTCCCGACCCCTTCTCGCTCGCGCTGCGAATCCCCTCGGGATCGTGACACTTGGCACACCGCAAATGGACCGCCGCATCAGGCTGGCCGTCCGCGCGGCCCGAGCTGACGATGTTCAGAATCCGCTGGAACTTCGCGCCCGAGAGCGTCCGCGCTGCCCGGGCATGCGGATCGTGCTCCAGCCAAACAATAAACTCACGCCGGCTGACGGAGCCGGCCTGACCGTTCTCTTCCTGGCGGCCATGGCACGACGCGCTGGCACAGGACAGCCCGCCCAGATAGTGGTCCGCGGGGGGCGCCAGCCGCGGCAGTTCCTCCGGTGCTTGCGGCTGCTCGGCCAGCGCCAATCGTCCCGCGGCCGCGGCAATCGCCAGGAAGAGGCAAACGCTGGTGGTACGAAAACGGCTCATGCGATGGCAGATTCCCACAGGAACCATCGACGCCCAGCCGTGCGGAAGGCAAGGCCGCCGACTCCACTGCCGGTCATGCGGACGCCTGGTCCGGCTGTAGCGGCAGCGCAAAGCCTGCCAATGCACCGTTAGCTCAATCAGACGGCACACGGAGTGTGCCTGCCACTTAAGGGGTCCCAGGGGGCCGCACGGCGGGAACGGTCCCCAGGGGCATCGGCCTATCTGGCACGAGCCGCGGGCCCCGAACCCCCGGCAGCATCGCCCGCGCCGGCCCCAGGCCACGGTTGATGAGATCGAACGCCTCTTCGATCGACCGGTCGAGCGTGCCGGCGATGTCGCCGACCGATCGGCTCGAAAGATCGCCCGTTTGCGCCGGCGGCTCGGGCGGCGTCGGCTTGTCGGTGAGCTGGAAGGTAAAATTCTTCACGCTCTGCTGAAGGAGCACGCTCAGCGTGACTTTGCCGCCGGCCGCGTCCGCCGTCACGTCGCAGGCGCTGATCGATCCGGTGATCTGGCGGGCCGACTCCGTCTCGGCTTCGCTGTCCCAGACGATCCGCCCGTCGCGCCGATCGAGGCAAAGCACCGTCCCCGACTGGCGGGACGAGCTGGCAGGAGTCGCCCGCACCTTGTTGCGGACGAAGAACAACAGCGGCGACTCCAGCGGCTGGTCGGGCATGAGGCCGTGGAACGCCACGAACGCGGGCACTTGCCACTGTGCCTTGCCGGTTCGGCGATCGAACGCATACACCCGGCCGTGAATCCGGTTCTGCTGATAGCCGAGATTCGAGCCGATCGGGCTGACCATATAGCCCGGCGGGGACTCGGTAGTGGCCGCTTCCTGGCTGGCGATCAAGACATACTGTTGCCGCGAGCGGAAGACGTGGATGTTGCCGAGCGAACGATCGGGTTCCAGCGGCGAGGTAAAGCGCACCCGCCCGTCGGCCAGCGACACGACCGTGAAGTTGCCTCCCGGCTCGAGCACCGCCAGCTCATCATTTTCGACCAGCGTCCCGCGGCTGCCGATGGCAAATGCCCTCGACCAGAGCGGCGAAGCTTGCTCCCAGGCGTCGTAGAGCTTGACGGTCACGCTGGTGCCGGTCTGATCCCACGCCAGCACGCGGCGGCCGTGCGTGGCCCAGCGGCGCTCGGCCCGTTCGAGCTTGCGCCGGCCGACGAGCGAGCCGTCGATCGCCGATAGGACCAGGGCCTCGTCGCCGGACGGATCGGCGACGAAGATCAGCTCGCTGTCGCCGAATATCTCGGCGGCAGCGGGAATCTGCCCGCGCTCCCACAAAGTCTGCCCGGTGAGCGGATCGACGCACAACAGCTGCCGCCCCTTCTGATAGCAAACGCCCAGCGATTGCACGGGCCCGGAATAAAAGTTGATCCGGCCCGACGGATCGTATAACTGCACCCGGCCGCTGGTCAGCGGATTGGCCCACGTGCGCGGCTGCGGATAGGTCGAACGGACCGTGGTCGGGTCGATATCGACTGCGTCGAGTTTCCATAGCTGCGCATCGCCCGAGCGCTGGCCGCGGAGGGCATCGACCGCCACGATCTGGTCCCCCAAGTTGACGACAATCAGATGGCCGTTCGACTTGCCCGTCGCCATGTTGTAGGAGAGCTGGACCAACCGGCGAAACGAGTTGTCCGCGCCGCGCAGCGACGCCGTCGCGAGCTGCCGCCCGGCATCGTCGCGGACCACAATCTGCAAGCCGTTTGGATCGAACAGCGCCCCCAGTCCGGGCAGCGGCGCTCCACTGGGGTGCGAGAGCGAAACCATATACCTGGACTGGGCGGTCATCAAGGTTCCCCTGGCGACATCGCCGTCGGCGGAGGCGACTTCGATACGCCCGCCGGGCCAGGAATGCGTGGCCAGTGCAGCCGCCGCAGCTTTGGCGGCAAGCTCCTTTCCGGTCAATCCGCCGCGGCAGACGACGTCGGCAAACTGCGACTGGAGCGCGGCATAGTAGCGGGCGGAGAGGTCATAACGGCGGGCCTTTTCGTAGGCCGCCGCCAGCGTCGCACTCGCGTGAGCGGCCGTGGCCTGGTCCGGCGATGCGAGCAATTCGCCCGCCAAAAGCTCGGCTTCCAGAAGCTGCTCGACCGCAATCAGCTTGTCGGCCAGCGCCAGCCTCGCCTGGTCGGCCAGCGGATGAAAGCCAAACAGATTCACAAACGTCCGCAAATCCGCCGCACTGTCGGCATGC
>JAKEHX010000562.1 GCA_022614795.1 Planctomycetaceae bacterium
CTCTGACCCGCCTTTACCAAGACCAATTTCCGCCACGCCGCCAGCCCCTGCTAGCAGCGCACGCGGTTCATGCTCCTACAGAAGAAATGGTGCGCTATCATGCACACAGCGACGACGCACGCAGCATCCATGTGGTGTTCGATAATGGCGACTATTTTGCGCACGTTGCGAAATCAGGGGCAACATTAGATCGATGGAGCCTGAGTTCGTTGCTCCTTGCGGGCGATAAGCAATATGAGAGTCACCGGTCTGAAGAGCTACCGAACTTTATTGGCTTCACAGATATTCTTGGTGGAGTGGGCAGTGAGCGGGGGATCGTCGCAAAGCTCACGCAAGCTCCAATTGAGGCTGTCAATATTGAAAACGTGCAGGGTCCGGAAGGGCGCGACTGCCGTTTGGTTGACGTACGCTTCAACCAGTCGAGCACGTGGAACGGGAGGCAACCCCCGCGCCAATTGAAGGTAGTGGTGGCGAGGGATTACGCGTGGTTGCCTATAAAAACGGTCGAAATTACTTCGGAGGGAATAATCGCAACTGCATTCATCGATGGGTGGCATCAAGAGGATGAGCGCTGGGTGTGGAGCAGGTGCCGCGGATACGTCGGCACAGATGAACCGGACCCGAAAAAGTTGGTTATGGAGTGGCAACTGAGCCCGGGTTCAAATCCAGCTGATTTCGACACCGGCCGGTGTTTCCTTGCTTACTATGGCATTCCAGAGCCCCAAATCACGCGTTGGCCGAGTTTCTCGATTCCAATTGTTGTGGTCGTTGCGCTCGTAGCGTTGTTCATCGCCTGGCGGTTCCATCGAACCAGAGGGCGCACCACATGAATATCGTTCCTGGCAGCACGCGACGACACTTGCACGCGGTACCGGCTGATCGGGCTGGATTGACGATGATTGAATTGGTAGTGGTGATAGGAATCATCGGCGTCCTGGTAGCGCTCTTGCTGCCAGCGGTTCAAGCGGCGAGGGGATCCGCACGTCGCATGTCCTGCGCGAACAATGCACGGCAGGTTGGTATCGGGCTAATCCATCACTCGGATGTGCACGGTGCGCTCCCGTCAGGAACGGGTAGCATTGCGGGCATGTACCCTTTCCAAGGCTGGCTGGCCAAAGTCCTGCCGTTCATCGAGCAGCGTGCGATTGCCGATGAAACGGAGCAGTCATATGTCGCTCAGCGTTTGCCTTTTGGAGCAGTGAACCACTACCATCTTGCAACTCACATTCGTGCGTTTTCATGTCCCGAAGACTCTCGCACTCTCAACGTAGTTTTGTCAGCAAAGAACGGCATCTTGGTGGGCCCCGCGGCATTGTTGGGAGTGAATGGGGAGAATCACACTGTATCAAACGGTGTGTTGTATTACCGGTCGGCAATCCGTCTCGCGGATGTAACTGATGGCCTATCCAATACGATTGCCTTCGGTGAACGTCCGCTTAGTCCCGGCAATGATTTTGGTTGGTGGTATGCGGGAGTGGGATTCGATGGGCTTGGTACGGCGGACCATACTTTGGGGCTTTATGAGATTGGTCCGAGCGGTGCTCCGGAGCATGCAGTGTGCGGGAATGGCCCATTTGGCTTTGGACCAGGCAAGTTGAAGGATGAGTGTTCGGCATTGCACTTTTGGAGCCTGCACGCTGGCGGGGGGCATTTCACGCATTTGGACGGTGCCGTGCGATTTATGAATTATGCGGACGCACCCTTGGCGCGGGCATTGAGTACCCGCGCAGGTGCAGAAGCCTTTTAGTCCCCATAGGCACTTCTGCGTTAGGCGCGGACCATTATGGTGTCCGGCCAGATGCAACTCCACGAGCGGGGACTATGTAGAGTCTTCCCACTGCTCGATCGTTTTCGGCCAGTCGTCCCGCAGCAACCGCGATAGCGAGCGGTCGGCCAAAAGCTTGCCGCCGGTCTGGCAGCGCGGGCAGTAGTTCGTCTCATTCTCGGCATAGACGATTCGCTGCACTGCCGTGCCGCAGACCGGGCAGGGCTGGCGAAAGCGGCCGTGGACGGCCATCTCCGGGCGAAACGCCGTGACCTTCTCCGGGAACTTGTCCTGAGCCTGGGCCGTCAATCGCGCCGTCCACTGGCCCAGCACCGAGCGTACCGCGGCGAAGAGCTGGTCGATCTGCTCTGGCGTTAGGCGGCTGGTGAGGACGACCGGCGAGAGGCGGGCCGCGTGCAGGATTTCGTCGGAATAGGCATTGCCGATGCCCGCAAATAGCCGCGGGTCGGCCAGGGCCCGCTTGAGCGTGTGGTTTTCGCGCGTGAGTGCGGCGCGGAATTCCGCCGCCGAGCAGTCGAGCGGCTCGATGCCGCCGCGGTCGTGCTGGGCCAGCGCCGCCTTGCCGCGGACGACGTGCAGCGAGGCCCGCTTCTTCTGACTGGCTTCGGTCAGCATCAGAGTGCCTGTGGAAAACGCAAAGACCGCGAGGTCGTTCTTCCCGGTCGGCCGCATGCCTGCCTTTCGCCAGTGGAAGCGGCCCGCGATCATCAGGTGGAACACAATGTACAGCTCGTCCGCGAAATGCCAGACAATCCGCTTGCCGATTCGCGAGAGATCTTGCACCGTCTGCCCTTCCAGCGAAAACAGGTCGGGCTCGACGGTCCGCACCAGGAATGGGCTTTTGACCGTGATTTTCTCAAGTGGTTGACCGACGATTCGGGGGCGAAGGGCTGTCAGGTAGCTCAGGATGTCGGGAAGTTCGGGCATCGCGCTTCTCCAACATACATCTCCCCGATCAGCCGGGGCACGCCAGCCAATGGCGCGCGATCGAGGGCCGTGATTCCCAATCCCGCCTCGCGGACGAGGCGCTCGATCGGGCGGTTCAAGTGGCACCCGCAGGCCCACCACTTTTGCAGCGGATTCAGGCGGTCCTGCCAGCGGGCAATCGAGCGGCTGTCGCTGCGGCCGTGCTCGGCAAAGTAGAAGTGGCCGTCGGGCTTGAGCACGCGGCGCAGCTCGGCCAGCGCGGCGGCGACGTCAGGAATCGTACAGAGCGTGAACGTGCTGACGGCGCAGTCAAACGTCGCGGATTCAAACGGCAGGCGCTCAGCGGTTGTCTGTACGGTGACGATGTGCCGTGCCCGGCAGGCATCCATGCGGCGCTTGACCCGCGCGGGAAGCAAACGCTCGCTGTCGAGCAGCGTGAGGCTGGTCACCGCGGAACGGTAGAAGGGCAGGTTCAGCCCTGTGCCAAACCCGATCTCCAGCACCCGCCCAGCCGCCGGCTCGACAACCCGCTGCCGCAGCTGGCCAACGGCCGCCCCCGAGAGCGCCCAATCCTGGAGTGGGGCCAGGCAATAGTCTTGGTAGAGGCTCATCAGGCCAGCCGGCTGGGGGCGGCATCGTCGCCCAGCAAATCCTGGAGCTTTTTGAGCGACCGCGTGAGCATCACCCGGACCGCAGCGTCGGTTTTGCCCAGTTTTTCCGCGATTTGCTTGCTCGGCAGATTTTCAACGTAACGCATGCGCAGCGCCTCGCGCTGCTCTTCCGGCAGCTTTTGTAGGGCCTCTTGCAGCAAGGCCTCGCGGGCGTTGCGCGAGAAGGCCTGGCTGGGGGTGGTCATGCTGGCGACCAGCATATTGATCAGCCCGGCGGGCCGGCTTTCGGTGCCGCCGCTCGATCCGAGCGGCACTTCGCGGCCGGCGTCGCGCTTCTTCGCGTCGAAGAACCGGCGGTGCAAGTCGATGATCCGCCGCTCCGCGATCTGGCAGAGCCACGAAAACGGGTCGCGCTCGCCCAGGTCGGTCGTCGGCAGGGCCCGCACTGCCTCGGCGCTCGTCTCCTGGAAGATGTCGTCGGGCTCGACCTTGCGGCGCAGGGCCGTCCCGAGCTGCCGCTCGATGAACGCCATGAGCTGCGGCCGGTGCGACTGGAGGAAGCTGGCCAGCGCGTCGGCGTCGTGGCGCTTCAGACGGGCGATGATGTCGTCAGCCATGTCGCGTAGTGTAGCCAATTCGCGATGGCTCAACTACAACGACAGTTTGTCCGCTCCGCCCGGTTCTGTCGATGTCGCTGCATTTGACTTCCGAAACCGCCTCGCGCGCCTGGGACGATCTGGCCCAGCGGCTGGAGCGGTTTATCGCGACCTGGGACGGCGGCGGCGAACCGACGCTGGCCGAGTTTCTGCCCGCCGAGCCGCCATCGCACCGCCGGTTCGTGCTAGTCGAATTGATCAAGGTCGATCTCGAACAGCGGACGGCCAAGGGCAAAGAGAAACGCCTGCCGGACTATGTCGTCGAATACCCCGAGCTGATCGAGCAAAAAACGGGCGAGCCGTCGTGCGATTTAATCTACGAGGAGTTCCACATCCGCCGCGGCGCGGGGCAGGCGGTCACATTATCCGAGTATTGCATGCGATATCCCAAGTCGGCGGCGGCGCTCAAGCGGCTGATGGGGACGGAAGGGGTTTCGGTCACGACGCAAATGTTCTCGCCGGCCAAGAAGGTGGTTGGGGTCACGGCCGGTCAGAAGCTCGACGACTTCGAATTGATCGTCGAGCTGGGGAAGGGGGCGTTTGCGAGCGTCTATTTGGCTAAACAGGTCTCGATGCAGCGACTGGTCGCGCTGAAGGTCTCTGCCGACAAGGGGAACGAGCCGCGGACGTTAGCGACGCTGGACCATCCGAATATCGTCCGCGTGTTCGACCAGCGGCAGCTGCCTCAGCAGCGATTGCGGCTCTTGTACATGCAATTCGCGCCGGGCGGCACGCTGTCGGACGTGGTGAACAGGGTGCGGGAGACGCCGCCACCGGTGCGCACGGGGGCGATGCTCATGGTTTCCGTCGGCGAGGCCATGCAAAAGGCCGGGCAGCTTCCGCCGGAAGATTCCACCTGGCGGCGGCGAATGTCCGCGGCGCCCTGGCCTGAAACGGTATGCCGAATGGGCACGCAACTGGCTCAAGCCCTCGATCATGCACACAAGCAGGGAGTGCTCCACCGCGATGTCAAGCCGGCGAACGTGCTGCTCTCGTCAGACGCGGCCCCGAAGCTGGCCGATTTCAACATCAGCTTCTCCTCGCAGATCGAAGGAGCGACGCCCGCTGCCTATTTCGGCGGCAGCGCGGCGTATATGTCGCCGGAACAATTGGAGGCTTGCAATCCGGATCATGAGCGCCGTCCGGAGGACCTCGACGGCCGCAGTGACCTCTATTCGCTGGCGGTGCTCTTGTGGGAATTGCTCTATGGCGAGCGGCCCTTTGCCGACGAGGAGATGTCCGGGGTCTGGTCGCGGGACCTCGACAAGATGGTCAAGCTACGGCGCAGCGAGCAGCCGTATCGTCCGCCGGGAATTGCCGATCCCGTGACCATGCGCCTGGAGCAGGTGCTGACGAAGGCCCTGGCGCCGGAGCGCGACGATCGTCAACCGGACGGTTCGGCGCTGGCCCGTGAGATCGCGCTCTGTTTGAATCCACGGGCCTGGGACCTGGTGAACGACTTGGGGACCGGCTGGCGGAAGTTTGCCCTGCAACATCCGCTGTGGTCGCTGGTGGCTGTCAATCTGCCGCCGTTTCTATTAGCTGGTGGATTCAATTTTTGGTACAACCGCGCAACTTTCATCAACAATCAGCCCGATACGACGCGCTTCGCGTTTCATGTCACCGCAGGATTTGTAAACGGGCTCCTGTATCCTATTGGAATTGCCCTGGTCTTTACCTACATCTGGTCGATGGCGCGGACGGTGAGCCGCGTTGCACGCAACGAACCGGTCCCGCAGCCTGAATTGGTCGACGCGCGTCGCCGGAGCATGCTGGCCGGTCACGTCATCGCACTGGTTAGCCTTTTCCTCTGGGTCATTGCGGGATTCACGTTTCCAACGGTCCTGTGGCTTACGGTAACGGGCTTCCCTGTCGGGGAAGGCTATGCTCGCTTCGTACCGGCGATGGTCCTGTGCGGTTTGATCTCGTGCTGTTTCCCGTTCCTGGCGACGACGTGGATGTGCATCCGCATGTTTTTCCCATCGCTACTCGTGAAGGCTTCGCCGGAGCCGCAAGAGCAGCGGCAGCTCATCGCACTTAGCAAACAGGCCAGTTGGTACTTTGTGATGTCGGTCGTCGTGCCATTCCTGGCCTTGGTTCTGGCGCTGTTCAGCGGTCCAGACGGGCGCAATCCGACCGTCGTCTTAATTGCGGCCAGCGTCGCCGGGTTTTTCGCTGCCTTTGCGACTTACAACCGCATCCGCAGCGATCTGGCCGCATTGACCATCGCGACGCGGCCGGCCGACATGGTTGGGACGGTGACGGATTCGGTGGATTTTTAGCCGCGGTCTGATAACGCGCTACTCGGCAATGCAGTACAAGTACTTCTTGCCGCGCAGAAACAGCTCCTTGCCAGCGATTGCCGCCGAGGCATCGATGTCGTCGCTCAGCTTGTTGGTCGCGAGCACCTCGAACATGTCGGCGTGGCGAATCACCAGCGTCACCCCTTCGCGCGACGTGAGATAGACGCGGCCGGCGGCGCCGACGGGCGACGAATAGATGCGGCGAATCTCGGGCAGCCGCTGGCGGTCGATGAGCAGCTTGCCGGTTGCGGCATCGGCACAAGAGAGGATGCCATCGTTGGACTGTAGAAAATAGAGGCGGTGATCATAGAGCAGCGGCGAGGGGACGTAGGGGGTGCCGCGGTCGAGCTTCCAGGCAATCTTGCCGGTGCCGGTCAGGTCGCCGCTGGCATCGAGCGGCAAGGCGAACAGGGCACTGCCGCGATAGCCGCTCATGCAAAAAACGACCTTGTCGTTGGCAACTGGAGAGGGAGTGACGTTGCTGACCTGGCCGCCGCACTCCCACAGCAACTCGCCGCTGGCAAGGTCGTAGCTGCGGACCTTGTTGCTGGCATTGGTGACGACCTGCGTGCGGCCACCGCGCTGGACAATGAGCGGCGTCGCCCAGGCGCTCTTCTCGTCGCGGTCCTTCCGCCACAGCACTTCGCCCGTGGCAGCCTGCTGGGCGACGATGAACGACTGGCCGTCGTGGTCCCACGTCGTGACCAGCGTATCGCCGAAGAGGGCGGGCGAGCTGCTTTCGCCGAAGCTCAGCCTCGTCGAGAGGTCGCCAAAGTCCTTTTGCCACTTCGGATTGCCCTCGACGTCGAAGCAGAACACGCCGCGCGAGCCGAACGAGGCGAACAGGAACTTGCCGTCGGTGATGGGCGTGGCCGAGGCGAAGTCGTTGTCGGGGTGATGCCCTTCGTGCGGGAGCTGCTCGATGGCGGTCCTTTGCCACAGGGTATTGCCCGTCGCCCGGTCGAAGCAGAGCACGACGAACTGATGAATGCGGTTGGGAAACACGATGCCAAACTGCCGCATCGGCTGGTCTTTGGGATCGGGGACGGAATCGACTTTGCGGTCGGTTTCGATCGCCGTGAGCAGGAAGATGCGGTCATTCCAAATGATCGGGGTCGAGCTGCCCACGCCCGGCACTTCGACTTTCCAGCGGATGTTCTCGGTCTCGCTCCACCGGGTCGGCGGATCGCCCTGAGGCGCGACTCCCGCGGCGAGGGGCCCGCGGAGCTGGTGCCAGTTGGAAAGCGTGGCGAGATCCTGGGCAGTGGCTGGATCCTGGATAAGCGCCGAAGCGGAGAAAACGAAGCACAGGACGGCCAGCGAGGTGCACAGTCGCATCGAGGATTCCTTGAGTGGCGGTATCGCAGATGGGTGGGATCGTTAGGGGCGGGTTTCAACGAGCATGTTTGAGCACATCTGCGGCGTGCTCGCGCACGCGCTGATTGGGGTGCTCGCGTGCCGCGGTCGAAAGCTGCTCTCGCACCAGCTTCGCGTTGGATTGCTTGAGCAGGCAGCGGGCCGCTTCCTCGCGCACGCTCTGCTCGGAGTCGGCCAGGAGCGGGATGAGCCGCTCGATGACCGCCGGTCCGGCGTGCGTGCCGAGGGCTTTAGTTGCGCCCCAGCGGACGGCGAGCGTCGGCGACGACAGATGTCCGGCGAGCTTCTCGAGGAGGGTCTCGGAGGCTTGGCGGCCAGAATACTTGAGGTCGGCCAGCGACGAGAGGGCCGAGGCCGAGCGCAGGGGCGTTTTGCTCTCGGCTTGTTCGATCAGAAACGCCCAGGCCTGGGGATCGTCGAACTCCTGGATGAGCGGCAGGCAAACCTGAAACTTGAGGGTCTCGCTGCGACGCTCGAAGATCGACCGCATGGCGCGGCGGGCGTCGCCGGCTCGCGGCGATTTGTGGCAATGCTGCGTCCAGCGGATCGCGACTTCCACGACTTCATCCCGATCGCTGGCCAGTGCATCGAGCAGCAGTTGGGGGAAGAATTGCTCGTCGGCTTTGTAGCTGCCCGTAGTCTCGGTGACGAATTTGGCGATGCGGACGTCCTGGCTGGCCACCAGCGGCCGAAGCAAATCGCAGCTCGCCTCGTTGCCTCCTTTGGCAACGCCCGCCACGCACAGCCGCAGGAGGTGCAGCTTCGGACCCTGTGGCCAGCCACGGTCGAATTCGGCCATCACTCGGCGGGCCACCAGGTCCAGCCGCTCGCCGTCGCGCAGCGAGTCGGCATAGTTCCAAAAGCCGCCTAAGCCGCGGTCGCCGATACCGTCCGCTTTGGGCTCCCAGGCCGCGAGGATTCGCTGGGCCCGCAGGCGGACCTCAGCATCGTCGCTTTCGGCGGCCTTGAGCAGCAGGTCGCGGCAGGGCTTGCCGCGGGCGATCAACTGTTCGGTCGCCAACTCACGGACCTTAAACTCGTCGCTGCCGAGCTGTTCGATGAGCCGTTTGACTTCCTCCTCGGGCGGCCTGGCGACGACCTTCACGGCAGCCGTTTCAGGAAAAAAGTGATCCAGCACGCCGGCCAAGCCGGCCGTACCCATCTCGTGCAGACCCTTTGGGTTGTAGGCCGAGCCGTGCAGTTCCATCGCCGTCAGTTCTTCGTCGATGCGATCGCGCAGACTGGCCGCAGGGGGCTGGCCGCACAGTGTTCCTGCCGGCGGGCTGCGCAGGTGCGAAGCGGCGCCAATGACGAGTATCGCCAGCACGACCCAGCGATGTGGCATGCGCGCACTCCACAATAGGCAACATCGAGGATGGATTGGAAATCCGTCCTACAAGCGGAGTGCAGTATCGCAAGCGGCCGTGGCGGGTGCAAACCGACAGGCGGCCCGGTTACTTCGGCGTCGCCAACAGCTGCGGCGACCACCAGTCCTTCATCGCCGAGACGCTCTGGATTGCGCCTGTGCTGGCGGGAATCACCGGCGACTGCACCGGCGGCGCGGGCGCTGGGCGGTGACTTGCCGCCAGTCCCTCGCCCATGCCGTATCGTGTCGGCGCAGAGACATAGAGCTTCATGGCCTCGGGCAAGTGTGCTGTCAGGTCGCTCGCCCGGCGGGCGTCGGACGGATGCGTCGAGAGGAACTCGAGCGGTTTGTCGCCTTGCTGCGCTCTAGTTTGCTCAGACAGGGCGAAGCGCTCCCAGAACCGCGGCGCTTCGCTCGGGTCGTAGCCCGCCTTGGCCATGAGCATCAGGCCAATGTGGTCGGCTTCCGATTCGTGCTTGCGGCTGTAGGGGAGAATCACGCCATATTCCGACGCGACGCCGTAAGCTTTGAGCAGAATTTCGCGGCGAGTCTGCTCCTGCTTCTGCGTGGCGTAGGAGACGGCTTGCTTCACGCCATCGACCGCCAGCGATTGGCTCATCCGCTCGCCGCCGTGGCGGGCCAGGGCGTGGGCCACTTCATGCGACATGACAACCGCGAGTCCGGCTTCGCTTTCGCAGATGGGCAGGATCCCCTCATAGACCGCGACTTTGCCGCCGGGGAGGCAGAAGGCGTTCTGCACGTCGCTGGCGATGACGCGGAACTCCCAGTGATAATCGGGCTTGCCGGCGACCGCGGCGATCCGCTGGCCGACGCGCTCGACCATGTCAACATATGCCTGGCTGGTCGATGCCGGCTCCTTGGCGACGATGTCTTGATACGACGCCAGACCCATCGAGACTTCCTGCGTCTCGGGCAAGAGCAGCATCTGCGGCCGGCCGGTGACGGGGGCGGAGCGGCAGCCGGCCTGGGCCAGGCAGCATGCCGCGAGCGTCAACAGGAGAGCAACGCGAGTCGAATCCGAGTTCACGAACGGCCCTCCTGGCGCGCAGTGCGATCCATCCTCTACTAGTTACTTAATCGGCAAACTCAGTAGGGCGGGTTGAGCGGCAACGACCTGGGGTGCTAGCGAGTGGGCGTTCTCACGGCACTTCCGCAGTCTTAACGACCGGGCGCGAGGCGTCGAATAGAAGCCAGCCGGTGGCGGCCAGCAGCATCGCTCCAGCGGAGATGTAAAACACCTGGTTCC
>JAKEHX010000563.1 GCA_022614795.1 Planctomycetaceae bacterium
CTCGAATGGATCGCCTCCACGAGCGTGACCGAACTCCATGACGGGACAACACCTTGCGTCGACTCGGGATAACCCCCCGAACATTCAACTACTGAAATTGAGAAGAAACGTCAACGTTCTATGGCCGTTGATCGGGCGGGCGTTACCTGGCGGGACCAATCACAAAGGGAAGGCGGACGTATTCGGGCTGGCCCTGCCGATCGATGCGGTCGAACTGGTCCACCTCGAACGGCCGGCCGATCCGGTTGCCGGCCAGGTCTTCGAGCGTGGTGTCGATCACCAGCTCGTACTTTCCGGCCATCCATGGCTGGTCAGCCGTGAATTGCCAACTGCGCTCGTCCTTGCCGAGGGTCACATCGCCGGCGAGGGGCTTGCCGTCCGGTCCGGCCACCGTAATCGCCCGCAGAGCGAGGGCCCGATCGAGCGGCTGTGGGAAGGCGACCACGAGTGGGTCGCTGCTGCGGCTCGTTGGGGAGGCAATCTTCCACGCCTTGTGATCGATGGCCGTTTCGACCGGCGGGCCCGCCGTAAATGTCTTGCGAAAATCGTCGGCCAGCGCCTGGCCGGCGGCGTCATGCCAGCCTTTGGTAATGACCAGGGTGTACTTGCCCCCCGCCTCGAGCACCGGGCCGTGCTCCTCGCGCGGCGAAAGCCCGCGCTTGATGCGGCCCGGATCGATGAAGAGCGTCAGGCGCGTGCCGCTGGTGTCCCACAGCTCTTCGCCGATTTCAAGGAAGGGGCGGAGCACCGGCCGGCCGTCGGCCTTGAGCAAGGTTAGGTGTTCGTAAGCCTCGCCGCGGGCCATCGGCGTCGCGAAGTGCAGATAGAAGCGAAGCTGGTTTTCGGGAAGCGTCGCGGCGGAGGGATAGACCGTCGTGACGCGGGGCGGCTCGCCTTTGGGAGAAGCGGGCAGCTCAAAAACGTGCTCGTAACGCGACGGCGCCGAGTCGCGGCTGGCGGCCGGCAAGAAAACTTCGGCGTAATACGCCAGCCCGGCCCGCAGCGGAAACTGCGGCGTGAAGCGGAGCACATCCTTTTGTACCTGGTAGGTTCCGCTTACCGCCGGCTGGCCGGCCTGGGCGTGCTTGCCGACATAGACCGAAAGCACACGCGCCCAGGCTGAATCGTCGGCAGGGAGCTTGGCAAATTGGGCAAGCAAGTCGGCAGGCAAGCCAGCGACTTCAATGGCCACAGGAGCACCGCCCTTCTCCACGAGGCGGAACTTGGGGTCGGCGGCAGAAAGGCGGCTGCCGATTAGGAGCAACGAGATTGCTGCAAGCCATCTCATCGTTCGACACTCCGACGCGTCCGAGTTGGCGCGTTTTACATCCGCTCACCCATCACCCCGACCAATGGTCGGGGCTTTGAACAACGGCGAGGCAAATCGCCTACGGCAGGGCCACGGCCTTGAGGTCCAGACCGCTCGTACTCTTGACCAGCAGCACGGCCTGCTTCTCATTCAACTTGTCGAGCTGCATCACCCCTTCCAGCTGGGCGATCGTTTCATACGGCAGGCCCGCCTTGCCGCCGCCCGTGACAGGCTCGGTAAGCGCCGGCTGTTTGTCAATTGTCTCGGTGCTGATCTTCATCACCCCGCGAGCGCTGTTGGCAAGGAGCAAATACTGCTTGCCGTCCTTTTCATAGACGATCATGTCGAGCGGCTGGTTGCGATTGCCCAACTCGGCCACTGTCTTGCCGCGGACTTTTTCGCCGGCCTTCAGGCTCGACACCGGGAACGACACCAGCGGCGTGCAGGTATAAGCGGCCAAAAGCTGCGGCTCGCCACCGACGATGAACGGCACAAAGGTCCGCACCGGCGAGCGGGTTTCGAGTGCCGCGCCGTGAGCCGTGTGGACGATCTCGACGCTGGTGCCGGTATCGGCGGCAGCGAACGGGAAGGGAATCGCCCGGAGCTTGCTGGCGAACTCTTCATTCGAGAGGCCGGCGATATAGAGCTTGCCATCGACGAAGGCCAGGTCGGTGATCGCTTCGTTGCGGAGACTCCTGCCCTTCTTGTCCTGGCGGCCGGCCTCTGGCGCGTTCGTCAGGGCCACCTTGGCATAGGCGACCTTATCGAGCGGCAGGACCGTCACCTGGCCCGCCCCATCGACGCGGCAAATCGCCGGCTGGGCGTCGGGGCCCTTGCCGCGCGACACGCTCAGATAAGCGATGCCCGTGCCCGGCTCGATCGCCACGTCGTTGATCGAAATGTCGGCCGCTTCGGTGCCCAACAGAGCGGCCACTTTGGAATCCACCCCTTCCAACTTGAAGCCGTCGCCGAGAGCCGCCTTGGGCGCTTCACCCACGCCGATGGCAAAGATCGCGGCCCCTTGAGTGTCGCCGACGAACAGCACCCCCTTGGGTCCGAAAGCGAGCGGCCCGGCCGATTTCAGATCGGGTTTGCCCGATTCGGTGAGCCCCTTGATGTCGGCAGCAGCCGCGACACTTGCGACCAGTACAGCCGCCAGACTGACGAGCGAGAACAGGCGAGACATGATCGAATCCTCCGCGAGAAAGAAGGCGAAACTTCGACGTGGAAAAGGCGGCCCGCGGCCAACCAGCGGCCGCGGGCCGCACCTCCCCTGTCCCAAGCGAATTGTCCGGTCCCCAAGCGACCGACCGGACCGCCTAAAACGATAACGCGCCGCGAGGAGAATTTCACTCCCCTTGGAAAAAATGTGCCGGCGGGGGCGCCAGGAGCATGTTCGTCCTCGTCGTCGTCCTCGTCGTCGTCCTCGTGCTCGTGCTCGTCCTCGTCCTCGAATGGGGCCGGCAACGGCGTACGAGCACGAAGAGCAGGCGAGGACGAGTATTCATCCTGCAGCTTTCCCGCAATCGACGACGAGGACGAGGACGAGCAGGAGGACGAGGACGAGTACGAGTACGAGGTACAGCGAGCGTCAACTTGGCTGTTTTGATATGCTGAAAGCGCTTCTCGCAATGGAGGATATCGCCATGGCCGAGTCCCAATTGACGTTGACGGTTGAGGAACGCGCATTTCTGGTGAGTCTCCTGGAAACAGCCCAGAAAGAAACGCGGATCGAGGAGCATCGGACGCGAGCGCCAACCTACCGGGAGCATGTGGTCCATCAGGGAGATCTGATTGCCGCCCTCCTTGGCAAACTTCGCGAGGCGGCGAAAAAGTAAGGCCCCGGCGCAGGGGTATTGTCTGTCCTCGTCCTCGTCCTCGTACTCGTCCTCGGATCGGGGCAGAGCGCGTACCCATTTCGACAACGAGAACGAGTACGAGGACGAGGACGAGTACGAGAGCAATGGGCGCGTGGCTGTCTTGACCCGTTCACGGCCGATATGCTGAAACCCCGTGATCACGCTCGACCGCCTCGAAACCGTCCTCCGCACGCTCCCCCGACTGACGATCGGCCTGGTGGGCGATTTGTTTCTCGATCGGTACCTCGAACTGGTTCCCGGCAGCCGGGAGATGTCGATCGAGACGGGCCTGGAGGCGTATCAGGTCGAGAGGGTGCGCAATTCGCCCGGAGCCTTGGGGACGGTGCTCAACAACCTGGCGGCGCTGGGCGTGGGCCTGCTTGTGCCGGTGAGCGTGATTGGAGACGACGGGCATGGATTCGATCTTTTGAAGGAGCTGCGCAAGCTGCCGGTCGATCCCGAGCACATTCTGTGCGTGCCCGAGCGCCTGACGCCGACGTATACCAAGCCGATGCGGCCCATCCACCGTAGTCCTCACGCTCCGCGTGAGGAAACCGTCACGCGGAGCCGACCCGCAGTGCGGGTGCCCCGGACTACGATGCACGAGCTGAACCGGCTCGACGTCCGCACCCGCTCGCCGCTTTCGCCGGAAGTGACTGCCCAGGTGTGCCGCCGCGTGGAGCAAGTATTTCGCACGTCCGACGGCTTGATCGTCCTCGATCAGCTGGTCGATGAGAATTGCGGCGTCGTGAATGCACAGGTCCGGGCGACGCTCGCCCGCCTGGCCGCCGACGAGCCGCGGAAGCTGATCTACGTTGACAGCCGGCGGTTTTTGGGGGCGTTTGGCGCGGCAACACTAAAGGGGAACCGGTCGGAAGTGCTCGCGGCCGCGCGAACACTAACCCGAAGCGTCAGCGAGGACATACTAAGGCGAAGCGTCAGCGAGGAATGTACCGACAATGAGGTGGCCACCGCGCTGAGCCGGCTCGCCGATCGTAATTCCCGGCCCGCCTTCTGCACCGTCGGCGAGCGCGGCATCCTCGTCGCCCGCCCTGGCCTGGAAACGACGCTCGTTCCCGGCTGCCCGGCCGCTGGACCGGTCGATATCGTCGGCGCCGGCGACGCCGCCACCAGCGGCATCGTCACCGCGCTCCTGGCCGGCTGTGATGAGCTTGAAGCGGCCGCGGTTGGCAACCTCGTGGCGTCGATCACCGTGCAGCAGCTCGGCACGACCGGGACTGCGTCGCCCGAGCAGGTGCGCCAGCGATGGCGGGAGATGCAGAAATAAGTAGTAGGCACACTCCGTGTGCCGTAGCCGACGGACGGCACACGGAGTGTGCCTACTACTTATTGGCGCCCCGTCCTTGTCGGTTGCCGGGTCCGGTGGTAATCTCAAGGCTGAGTTTGCGGGCATCCTTGCAATGGATTTAATGGGACTTGTACCGGCCGTAACTCCGCCCTACGGCAAATCACGCTCCCAAAAGCCCCGATGAGTTCGGGCCGGCGCGGAAAGGCCACCACGCCGCTTCAGGTTTTGCCGTGGACTTTCAGCTGCATCTTGAAACCGAGTCGGTGGAGCATTGCCACCCGGCCAAGCCTCTGTGCGCTGCGCCCGATGATCCCATTCGCATGGTCCTGCGGCAGTTGCAGCAGGCCCGCACCGGCGCCGCGATGATCTGCGAAGGGGGCAAATTACAGGGTATTTTCACCGAACGCGACGCCCTGAAGCTGCTGGCCGATGAAGGCAACCTCGACGCTCCCGTGGCCAGCGTCATGATCAAAAATCCGGTGACGCTGCGGGCCAGCGACACGGTGGGGCACGCCATTGCGCTCATGAGTGCGGGCGGTTTTCGCCGCCTGCCGATTGTCGAAAGCGATGGCAAGATTGTGGGTGTGCTCAAAGTGTCGAACATCCTGCGTTACCTGGTCGAGCACTTTCCGAAAGTGGTCTATACGCTTCCTCCGGAGCCGCATTACAAGCCAAGCGCGCGGGAAGGGGCGTAAAGGCCGCCTCAAAGAATGGCCATGAAACAAGTGGCTCATTAAATCGACTGATATCCGCTATTACCATTGGACATGGAAGCGCAATAACCGGCACGAAGGGTGCCAGCTGCCCTTTCGTCCCGCCTGCCACAGGCCGCAAGGCCGCGCAGCACCCGCTGCGTTGTCCCGCCTCTTGCCGATGAAATAATTCAACTAGCTTCCCGCTTAGGATTGATAGCCAAAGCGAGACGCCGCAATAAGGGCTACCCCCCGATCATGTCCACAACGATAGCACCGGAAGCACCCGCCACCCATAAAGAAGTCCAGCACATCCCCAGCGCGACGGTTCGCTTTGCGGGCGACTCGGGCGATGGCATGCAGCTGACGGGCGAGCAATTCACACGCACTTCCGCCCTGCTGGGGAACGACGTTTCGACCTTCCCGGATTTTCCTGCCGAGATTCGCGCACCCCGCGGCACGCTGGCCGGCGTTTCCGGCTTTCAAGTGCATTTTTCGAGCACCGACATCTACACGCCGGGCGACGCGCTGGATGCCCTGGTGGTGATGAACCCGGCCGCCCTCAAGACGAACCTGACCGACCTCCGCAAAGGGGGTGTCTTGATCGCGAACATCGACAACTTCGAGAAGAAAGACAACGAGATGGCGGGTTATGAAGCAAACCCGCTCGATTCGGAGGTGCTGGAGCACACCTACCAGCTCTTCAAGGTGCCGATGACGAAGATCGTCCGGGAAGCGCTCAAAGACACTGGCATGGGCGTCAAGGAGATCGATCGCTGCAAAAACTTCTTCGCGCTGGGGCTGGTCTATTGGCTTTACGGCCGCGACATGGAGCCGACCGCTCGCTTCTTGCAGGAGAAGTTTGCCACCAAGCCCGAGATCGTCGATGCCAACATGAAGGCCCTCAAGGCCGGCTGGAACTACGGCGAGACGACCGACGCCTTCGCCAGCAGCTACCAGATCGACAAGGCGAAGCTGCCGCCCGGCAAATACAAGAACATCATGGGCAACGTCGCCCTGGCGTACGGCCTGATGACGGCCGCGAAGCTCAGCGGCAAAGAGCTGTTCCTGGGCAGCTACCCGATTACGCCGGCCAGCGACATTTTGCACGAGCTGTCGAAGTTCAAGAACTACGGCGTGCGCACGTTCCAAGCGGAGGACGAAATCGCCGCCATTTGCTCGGCCATTGGGGCCGCTTACGGCGGTCACATGGCCATTACCACGTCGAGCGGCCCGGGCATCGCTCTCAAGGGCGAGGCGATTGGCCTGGCGCTGATGCTCGAATTGCCGCTCCTGGTGATCAACATTCAGCGCGGCGGCCCGAGCACGGGTTTGCCGACAAAGACCGAGCAGGCCGACCTGTTCCAGGCCATTTGCGGCCGCAATGGCGAATCGCCAGTGCCCGTGATCGCCTGCCGCAGCCCGGCTGATTGCTTCGATGTGGCCCAGGAAGCCTGGCGGATCGCGTCGCGGTTTATGACGCCGGTCATGTTGCTCTCGGACGGTTACATCGCCAACGGCAGCGAGCCGTGGCTGATTCCCGATGTGAACAAGCTCCCCAAGATCGAGATCAAGCATCCCGGCCCGATCGAAAACGGCGACAAGTTCCTGCCCTATAAGCGCGACGAGCTGCTCGCGCGGCCGTGGGCCTTGCCCGGCACGAAAGGGCTGATGCACCGTATCGGCGGCCTCGAAAAGCAGGACATCACCGGCAACGTCAACTACGAGCCGGCGAATCACCAGCACATGGTCAACACGCGGGCCAAGAAGGTCGAGAACGTGGCCCTGGAGATTCCGCTGCAAGAGGTCGAAGGCCCAGCCTCGGGCGAACTGCTCGTCTTGAGCTGGGGCGGCACTTTCGGGGCCTGCAAGACGGCCGTCGGGGCGTGCCTCAACCAGGGCCTCTCGGTTGCCCATTGCCATTTGCGCTGGCTCAACCCGTATCCGCGGAATCTCGAAAAGATCCTCCGCAGCTACAAGAAGGTGCTGATCCCCGAGCTCAACATGGGCCAGCTCCGCACGTTCATCCGCGCCAAGTACCTGATCGACGCCCAGGGCCTGAACAAGGTCCAAGGCAAGCCGTTCGCCGTCCAGGAAGTCGTCAATGCCATCCGCCAGCAGCTCGGCCTGGGCAGCAACGGCCAGCCGGCCCGCGAAGGAACCGGCGCGGCCCTGGCTGCCTTGGCGGCCGCGGGGGAAAGCGCGGGGTGAGGCAATTTCAGATTGCAGATTTCAGATTTCAGATTTGAAAACTGCAATGTGAGAAATGGCCCTGAATCCAAATCTGAAATCCTAAATCTGAAATCTGAAATCCGATGTCCACAACCGCTCCCGCTCCCCTCACCGCCGCTGATTTCGGCTCCGACCAGGACGTCCGCTGGTGCCCCGGCTGCGGCGACTATTCGATCCTCGCCCAGATGAAGAAGGTGATGCCCCAGCTGGGCATCTCCCGAGAAAACATCGTGTTCGTCAGCGGCAGCGGCTGCTCCAGCCGGTTCCCGTATTACATGAACACCTACGGGATGCACAGCATCCACGGCCGGGCGCCGGCGATCGCCACGGGCCTCAAGAGCGTGCGGCCCGACCTGCAAGTCTGGGTAATCACGGGCGACGGCGACGGCCTGTCGATCGGCGGCAACCACTTCCTGCACTGCATCCGGCGGAACGTCGATCTGCGCGTGATCATGTTCAACAACCGCATCTATGGCCTCACCAAGGGGCAGTATTCGCCCACCTCGCCGCTGGGCAAGGTCACCAAGAGCACCCCCTTCGGCGCGATCGACAACCCGCTCAACCCGCTCTCGGTCGCCATCGGCTGCGAGGCGACGTTCGTGGCCCGCTCGATCGACGTCAACATCAAGCACCTGGGCGAAGTCCTCAAGCGGGCCGCCGAGCACAAGGGGACCGCGTTCGTCGAGATTTATCAGAACTGCAACATCTTCAACGACGGCGCCTGGGACTATGCCACCGACAAGGCGACCAAGGCCGACACGGTGATCGAGCTGGAAAACGGCAAGCCGCTGATTTTCGGCAAGAACAAGGACAAGGGCATCCGCCTCAACGGCACCGAGCCCGAGATCGTCGAGCTGGGCAAGGGGATCACGGCCGACGACCTCCTCTTCCATAACGAGAAGTCTCCCGAGCCCACGCTGGCTTATCTTCTCAGCCGCATGCGGCACCCCGAGTTCCCCGAGCCGATCGGCGTGTTCCGCGACGTGGACGCCCCGAAGTACGACGTCGAATTGAACCGGCAGATCGAGTCGGCCCGCGCCAAAAAGGGCGAAGGCGATCTGAACGCCCTCTTCAACAGCGGCGAAACGTGGACCGTGGCGTAAAACTGTAGCGGAACTCGCCAGAGTTCCGGGGCAATTACGCCGTCTCACCGGAAGTCTGGTGACTTCCGCTACCACGTGGGCACCCACGTTCTCACGGCTGGCCTGACTGCGACCACTCGAGCATGTCGTTGATCGGCTTCATGTAGAGATTGAAGAACAGCCAGAAGATCGCGAAGATCATCACGCCGAACACGAGCAGCATGACCAGGACGGTCGCAATGCCCGTGAGCACTTGCATCGCCGTGCGGGCCCGCTGGTCGTAATCCTTCGCCAGCCGCAGGAGCGATTCGCTCGTCGCCCCCGCCAGCTCGGCCGCTTCGAGCTGATTGACGAAGTCTTCGGGGAACACTCCCGCGTCGCGGAAGCTCTCGTGGAACTCGCGGTTGGCCCGGATGCCGCCGGTTACGCTGGCCAGCGCCGACTCATAATACGGGTTCTGAGCCGCCTTGATCGACAGCTCGGCCGCTCGCCGGGCGTCCATCCCGCTGTCGAGCGACAGGGCCAGCGACCACGTCAGCCGCGACAGGGCCAGCGATTCCAGGCATTTTCCGAGGACGGGAATCTTCATCGCCAGGAGCACCGGCCGCGGCCCGAACCAGCCGCGAGCAATCGCCTGGCAGGTGACGCCGATGGCCACGGCGACTAGCGCACAGCCCAGAAACCAGAGGATCGAACCGGTCGGTCCCACGGGAATGCCGAAAACACTCGCGTCGGAGCCGATCATGCCGAGAATCAGGATCAAGAGCCCGATCACGCCCACGGCAAAGATGAGTTCGACCATGGGCCAGGCGATGCCGAACCAGAAGGCCCGCTTCATCTGCTGCTGGTGCTCGTAGTGCTCGGCCAGGCGGAGGAGCACCTCGTCGAGCTTGCCGGTCGCCTCGCCCACCTCGACCATCTGCACGAACATCGGCGGGAAATAGCCGTCCAGGCCGCGCATCGCGTCGGCCACCGGCTCGCCGGTGGCGACCTTCTCGCGGATCGTCTCCAACCGCTCGCGCAGAGGCCCCCTGGCGTGGTTGGTTTCCATTTCCCACACCCGCCGCGCGTCGATGCCCGCGCGAAGCGCCGTGCCGACGCGCTGGGAGAGGTTGATCAGGGAGCGGGTGGAGATCATGCAGGGGTCGGGGTTCAGGGTTCAGAGGTCGGAGGTCAGAGGTCGGAGGTCAGAGGTCGGAAGTCAGAGGTCGGAGGTCGGAAGTCAAAGTGCTCGGCACCTGGTACTCAGCACTCGGTACTCAGCACTCGGTACTCAGCACTCGGTAATCAGTACTCAGTACTACTTCCCACCCACGACTTGTACAACCGCGCCGGCTTCGACCACCTCAATCCTC
>JAKEHX010000007.1 GCA_022614795.1 Planctomycetaceae bacterium
CAGCTACCCCATTTGGTATCGCGGCAAGTACGACCGGGTCGTATGTCCCGTGGCATCCGGCATGACTGTTCGGAGTCCCGCATTTCGACCGCCAAAGCTCGGCAACTTCATGAGATTGGCTTGGATAAAAGGCCGTCCGTCGGGCGGCATCAGACGTTAGTAAGAATGGCGCGTCGCGTACAGTTCCCGAGTCTTGCGTTTGATCTCAGCGAAGTCGAGCGGCTGGCCTTCGCCCCGATCGAGCTCGGCGACCGCTTCATCGAATGAGGCCTTCAGCTCCTGAAAGTGGGCGTGCTCATTCCGCAGGCGCTCCATCGCCTCGCGCACCACGGCTTCCGGAGAGGAATAGGCGCCGCTGGCGACCAGCTGATCGACAAACGATTGAAGCTCTGAGGGAAGGGTGACGTTCATAGTTGTTTCCGAGGATTGCACTTTCCATCCTATCCCGTGCCGGAAGACCAGTCAAAAACACTCACTTCAGCTTCGCACAAATTGCCTGGGCCATTTCGCGCGTGCCGACGGCGCTCTTGTCGTTGCGGTCGGCTTTCAGATCGTAGGTGACGTGCTTGCCCTCCTTGATCACCGCGGCCACGGCGTTCTCCAGGCGCTGGGCGGCTTCGCCCTCGCCCAAGTGCCGCAGCATCAGCATGCCGCTCAGGATCAGGGCGGTCGGATTGACCTTGTTCTGCCCCTTGTATTTCGGCGCGCTGCCGTGCGTCGCTTCGAAGACCGCGCCGCCGGGGCCGATGTTCTCGCCCGGCGCCATTCCCAGCCCGCCGACCAGGCCCGCCCCCAGGTCGCTCACAATGTCGCCGTACAGATTCGGCAGCACGAGCACGTCGTACAGCTCGGGCTTTTGCACGAGCTGCATGCACATGTTATCGACGATCCGTTCCTCGAATTCAACGTCGGGATAGTCCTTGGCGACCGCCTGGGCCGTGTGCAGGAACAAGCCGTCGGAATACTTCATGATGTTGGCCTTGTGGACCGCCGTGACCTTCTTCCGCTTGTTCTGGCGGGCGTACTCGAACGCGCACCGCACGATCCGCTCGGTGCCGCTCTTGCTGATTGGCTTGATGCTGACGCCGGTTTCCGAGGCCTTCGTTTTGATCTTCTTGTCGGTCGAGATGCGGTTGATGAACTCGATCAGCTCGCCGGTCGCGGGCTTGCCCGCCTCGAACTCAACGCCCGCATAGAGGTCTTCGGTGTTCTCGCGAACGATGACGATATCGACGGCCAGCTCGCTGAAGTAGCTCCGCACGCCGGGATAGTACTTGCAAGGCCGGATGCAGGCGAACAGGCCCAGCTCCTGCCGCAGGTGGACGTTGATCGAGCGAAAGCCGGTGCCGACGGGAGTGGTGATCGGGGCCTTCAGGGCGCATTTCGTCCGGCGGACGCTGGCTAGCACGCTGTCGGGCAGTGGCGTGCCGGTCTTGGCCATCACATCGACGCCCGCCTCCTGCACATCCCATTTGATCTTCACACCAGTGGCGTCGAGGCACATCCGGGCCGCTTCGGCAAGTTCAGGACCGGTGCCGTCGCCCGTAATGAGAGTCACTTCGTGGGCCATCGGGGATGCTCCTGGCGAGCGAAAAGGGCGGAAAAAAGGGGTCCGGGCAAGCTAACACAGCGAGCGAACAGGGGACAGGGGTCGGGGATCGGGGGTCGGGTTTCAGGTTCCAGGTTTGAGGGTTGAAGTCTGGCGAATTCTGCTACGTGTTATGCCGCGACGCCGCGGATGAACTGCTCGACCAGGCCCGCGTAGAGTCCGCCGGTGGCCATCAGCTCGCTGTGCGTGCCGCGCTGGACGATGCGGCCCTCTTCCAACACGAGGATCACGTCGGCGCTGCGGATCGTGCTCAGCCGGTGGGCCACGACGAAGCTTGTCCGGCCGGCCAAGAGGCGGGCGAGCGACCGCTGAATCCGCATTTCGGTCAACGTATCGACGCTGCTGGTCGCCTCGTCGAGGATCAGAATCCGCGGATTGGCCAGCATGGCCCGCGCAAAGCAGACGAGCTGCCGCTGGCCGAGCGAAAGCTGCGCCCCGCGCTCGCCGACCTGCGTTTCGAGCCCTTGCGGCAGGGCCTGGAGCAGGTCGAGGCAATCGAGGGCCTGGATGGCGGCCTCGATGTCGCCGTCGGTCGCGTCGGGGCGGCCGACGCGGATGTTCTCGCGGATCGTGCCGGTGAAGAGGAAATTCTGCTGCAGGACGATCCCCATCTGATGATGCAGCGAATCGCCCGTGATCGCCCGCGTGCTGTGCCCGTCGATCAGCACTTCGCCTTGCTGCGGCAGATAGAAGCGGGCGATCAGGTTGATGATCGATGTCTTGCCGCTGCCGGTGCGGCCGACCAGGGCCACGGTCTGCCCGGGCTGGGCCGTGAGGTTGATCTCGTGCAGGACCATGCGGTCGGGCTCGTAGCCGAACGTCACATCGCGCAGCTCGACCGTGCCGTGAATCGGCGGCAGCGGGACGGCGTCGGGCGCGTCTTGCCAGTCGGGCTGGCGGTCGAGCAGGGCAAAGACCCGCTCGGCCCCGGCCATCGCCGTGAGGGCCTGGTTGTACTGGTTGCCGAGAATCTGGATCGGGCTGAAGAAGATGTTGGCCAGGAAGAAAAAGCGGATCAGGTCGCCGGCCGGCATGTCGTGATAGAGCACGCGGTAGCCACCGACCAGCAGCATGGCCGCGATGAAGGTCTGGCTGTTGAGTTCCAAAAGCGGCAGGAGGAGCCCTTCGACGCGGACCGCCTTCATCACGTTCTGGCCGTGCCAATCCAAGAGATCGCGGAACAGGCGCTGGTTGGTCCGCTCGCGGACGAACGCCTGCGTCACGCGGACGCCATTGATCGACTCGGCCAGCGTCGAGGTCAGCCGGCTGAAGCCCTCTTGCATGACGCGGAAGGCGACGCTGAGCCGCTGGCGGAAGTAGCGATTGAGAATCCACAGGACCGGGCTCATCGCGACGACGACGCTGAACAGGGCCCAGTCGTAATAGAGCATCAGGGCTGCGGCGGTGAGCATCTGCCCGACGCCCACGAGGCTGACGAACAGCACGTCCTGCACGCCCACGCGGAGGGCCTCGCAGTCGCTGGTCACGCGGCTGATGATGCGGCCGATCTTGGTTTTGCTAAAGAAGCTGAGCGGCATCCGCTGGAGGTGGGCGAATATCGCGCGGCGGAGGTCGTGGATCACCGCTTCGCCCAGCTCCAATGCCAGCCGCTGGCGAAAATGGAAGACGACCTGCGTCGAGCCGGCGAGCAGGAGCAGGCAGAGGGCGTCAACGACCGCGGCGCGAGGGGCGTGCCCGGTGATCGGGCCGTCGATTATCGCCCCGATCGACCACGCAATCAGCGGCAACTGGATCGACCGCAAAACGACCGTCACCAAGAGCCAGTTGCGGCGGTTGGCATAGGGCCGCATGTAACCCAACAGCCGCGTGATCAGCCGCAGGTCGAGCGGCCGCTTGTCGGGCTCGCGATCATCGTCCTTGCGGGGGGCCGTGATCGAGAGGCGGGCGATCGCCGGGCGGTCGTTGGCAGGCGCGGGCTGGGAGTCGGACGATTGAAGGGCGGCGCCGGTGGGAGCGATCATGGGCAGCGAGTCGGCGGCAGGAGAAGCCGACCACTTATTTTTACGGGTGGGGCGTGAGGGTCACAAGGGCAGGCCGGGACGAGCGAATGGCTTGTCGGGTACGGCTCCCGTTGGCTGCTGGTTGTCGAGTGATTGCACCGCAATTCCCGCCCGCTGCGGGGTGCGGTATTATCGAGAGCAGGCGGGTGCTGGCGAGGTTCGGTCCTGTTGGAAATGGAGAAGTGTCATGTCCGAGTTATCCAAACGATTGCAAGCCGGGGCCGTGCTGACGAGCCTGCTGGTGGCAGGGGCTGCTGGCAGTGGCGGGATGCAGCAAGTGGCGGCCGCCGATTCGTTCCAGCTGCCCGATCAGCCAGCAGCCTGGGTCAATTCGCCGCCGATCTCGCTGTCGGCCCTCAAAGGCAAGGCGGCCGTGCTCTGGTTCTATGAAGAGCAGTGCCCCAAGTGCAAGGAGAAGTGGCCGGCCCTTCAGGCCGCGGCCAAGCAATTCGAAGGCAAGCCGATCGTGTTCATCGCGGTCAGCTCGGGCACCTCGCGGTTTGAAGTGGAGCAGTACGCCCGCGAGGTCGGCCTGAAGTGGCCGGTCATCGTCGATTCGACCCGCCAGTTCGAGCAGCTGTGCGACATCGGCGAAATCAGCCTCCAAAATATCCATCAGTTGGGAATGATTCTGCCCAGCGGGCAGTTTCAGCAGGGCGACTGGAAGGACGTTCCTGCCGCGGCCGAGAAGGCCCTGGCCGATGCCAAGTGGAAGGTCGATCCGGCCGGCGTTCCTTCGACCTTGAAAGCGGCCTGGCTGGCGGTCGAGTTCGGCAATCCCGCTGCGGCGGCGACGGCGGTGAAGAAGGCCCTCAATTCCCCCAAGGCGGATATTCAGGAGGCGGCCGGCAAGCTGCACGAGGCGGTGCAAACCGAGGCACAGGAATCGATCACGCTGGCCGAGCAGTGGCTCGAAGGGAATCAGCCGTGGGAGGCGTACAAGGTCTATGCCGGCGTGAAGGAGCGGTTTGGCAACTACGACCTGCCGACCGACGTGGCTGCCAAGCTGAAGGAATTGGAAGCCGACAGCAAGGTGAAGAATGAGGTCGCGGCCAACAAGGCTCTGGAAGCGGCGGCCAAGCTACTTC
>JAKEHX010000564.1 GCA_022614795.1 Planctomycetaceae bacterium
CCTGGAACTGGTAGCCGGTATCGAGATTGAAGATGGGCGTATGCGGAGCGACCTCGGCGAGCATGTGGATCAGGACCATCCCTTCGGGACCGAAGGCGGTGGCCATGGTGAACCGCGGCGCAAACCGCTCGCTCGCCCAGCGGAGGATGTCTTGCGGCTCTGCCAGCTCAAGCTTGGCGCTGGCTTCATCCAGTTCGGCTTGAAGCTCTGGCGTTAGGACCAGCCGACGGTCGTCGGTGAGTGGCGAATTTGCCCTGTTCGGCGCCGTTTCTTCCGGAGGAGCCACGACGCGCAGCGTCGGCAATTCGCGACTGGCGTTCATGGGACTGGTGTAGCGAAATGCGGCGGCGTGGGACATGGCTGCAATTGCCCAGCAATGGCGTAATATTACAATGTTGCTAAGGAAAGTCAACTATCGTTGGAAGCCACTGGGTTTCATCGGCGGGGACAGCTCCGAATCTACAGTTTGTAGGGGTTGGAGCGGGCTATTGCTTCAGGCGCGAGAAGGCGCTCGGTGCTACACGACCGAACGCAAGTTGTTGCGGCGGCTGATCTTACGACAGCACTACTTCCTTGATCGCCTTCCCCTCGGCCAGCTTGATCGGGCGGCCCTGGTCGGAGACGTTTTTGGTCTCGGGATCGACGCCGACCGCGGCGCACAGCGTCGCCAGGATGTCGGGCACGTCGACCTTGCCCTCTGCCACTTCCTCGCCGCTGTCACTCGTTTTGCCGTAGGCCTGGCCCCCCTTGATGCCGCCGCCAGCGAAGACACACGTCCAAGCCTGCGGGAAATGATCGCGGCCCCCTTGCATATTGATCTTCGGCGTGCGACCGAATTCGCCAATCCAGAGGATCGTCGTCGATTCCAAGAGATCGCGCTCGGCCAACTCCTTCATCAGCGTCCCCCAGCCGTTATCGAGCTCGGTCGAGAGTGCCTTGACCTGCGTGAAATTGTTCTGGTGCGTGTCCCAGCCGAAAATGTCGTTGCCGACGCTGCCGAGCGTGACTTCGACGAACGACACGCCCGATTCAATCAGGCGGCGAGCCATCAGGCAGCCTTGCCCGAAGCGACCGCGGCCATAGGCGTCGCGCGTGCTGGCCGGCTCCTGCGCGAGGTCGAACGCCTTGGCGGCACTCGAGTTCATCAGCTTCAGGGCCCGCTCGTAAACCGTCTGATGGGCGACCGGTGACGGGCCGCGATGCGTGGATATGAATTTCGTTTGCAGGGCGCGCCACAGCTCCAAACGCGTGGCGAACTGGGCCGGATCGACGCCTGCCGCCGGCGCTAGATCATCGACCTTCAGCTCCGCGTACCCGTCCGCCACCGGCTGGGCTTGCGGGCCAAAGCCGTCGGTTGCTCCAACTGAGAGGGCGGCGTGGCGCGGCCCGAGGAAGCCCGGCCCAAACGCCGCCTGATTGAAAGCCCGATAGGGCGAAATGCTGACATAATGCGGCACCGCATCTTCATTGCGGCCCAGCGCCTTGGAGAGCGACGAGCCGATCGACGGATATTGAATCGGGCCTTGCGGCTTTTGGCCGGTGCGGACGACGAAGGTCCCGCGGCCATGGTCCCCTTCCTTCGTGCTGAGGCTGCGGACAATCGCCAGCCGGTCGGCCATCTCGCCGAGCTTGGGCAGGTGCTCGCTGAACCGCACACCTGGGGCTTTCGTGGCGACTTCCTTGAACTCGCCGCCGTTGGCGTGGCCGGGCTTCATGTCGAACGTGTCGGTCTGGGTAGGTCCGCCGGTCATCCAAAGCAGGATGCAATGCCGTCGCCGCTTGGGATCAGCCGCCAACTCATTGGCCAGAAGCGGGAACCAGCCGCTGGCGCTAGCGCCGAGAAGTCCGAACGAAGAGGCCGCGAGCCATTGCCGACGAGTGGAACGAAACATGGAAGACCTCCCGGCGAACCGCCAATTTGATGCGGAACCGACAAGTTAAGACAGAACGACTGTAATTGTCGCCCAGCGGCGCGGACAATGCAAGCTGAGAAGTTACGAGGCGAAACACGTAGCTGAAGTCGCCAGACTTCAGGAAATCCCGTCTGAAGTCTGGCGACTTCAGCTACAGACGGCACACGGCGTGTGCCTACTACTTTAGAGCGTGCTGGTTTCGGCTTCGCCCACGCGGCGGGGCTCGCGATCGGCCAGCCGCTTCACGGGTGAGTCGGCGGGCCCAGTCTCGCCGTCGGGCCCAGTTTCGCCGTCGGTCAGCCCCTCGATTTCCTGGAGCGTCTGGCCGGCGATGCCTTGAAAATCGCCGAACATGCCCAGCGTGGCCGCCGCCGCGCACTGGACCTGTGCCTCGCGTTTGGCCCATTGCTTCTGGAGAAACTTGCGTTCCTTGTCCAGGTCTTCCCGCAGGTTGTCGAGCTCTTCCAGCATGGCCTGCACGCGCTGGCGGAACCGCGGCCCGGTAAGGTACTGGTAGACCAGCTCCATCTTCGTCTGCTGTCCCTGGCCTGCCTGCCGCATGAGGGCCACTTCCAACAGCAGCTGCCGCAGGGCGATGGCGACTGGCACGACGGTCCGCGGCGAAGTGATCCAGACGCCATCGACGAAGTCGAACGTATCGACCTCCTTGGGCAGGACCTGCGAGACCATCACGGCGAATTCCGCCTTGGCTGAGCGCTGATCGCCGCGCAACTTGGCCAGCCAGCCGTCGCTCCAAAGCTTCGTGCGTTTCGACTCCCAGAGGATCTTGCCGCAGAGCTGGCCGGAATGACTGCACACGAGCTGGAGCACATCGCCGCCGTGTTCGCCCTTGGCCACCGGCTGGATCGTGTCGCGGGGGAACTTCTGCCGCAGCAAGGCTTCCAGCTCGAGTTCCTGAACTTCGCCTTGAAGTTGCTGGGACCCCTGCTCGGCCTTTCGCAAAGCGTCCTGAAGCTTCACCTGCAAGTCGGTAATCGTCTTGTCCTTTTCGGCCAGCTTGAGCCGCGATTGTTCGTCGGCGTCCTTTTGAGCGGCCGCGCGAATCGAGGCCCGCTCGGCGTCGATCGCCCGCTGTTTTTCCAGCTCAAACTGATCTTTCTCGTCCTGAAGCTTCTGGCGGTCTTGGCGCAATTGGAGCTCATTCTTGCGGGACTCGGCCAGTTTCGCGTCGCGATCGGAAAGCAGCTCCAGGGCGGCCGCCTTCTCCTCCTTGGCCCGGCTGATCTCGTCGGCCAGGGCGTCGCGGGCCTTTTTCGCTTCGACAGCCGCGAGGTCGGCCCGCTGGGCCTTGAGCCTGGCGGCGACCTCTTCGTCGATCGCGTCCTTGGCTTTGGCAAGCGCCGCCTGCCCTTGGCGGAGCGCCGCTTCGCGCTGGTTGACCTGGGCCTCTTGTTGGGCCAGGCGCTCTTCGAACTCTCGCCTGGTCGCTTCGACGAGCGGCGCAGCGAGCGATTCGGTCAGCTTGATTTCGCTACGGCAATTCGGGCAGGTGATCGTCGGCTCAGTCATGCCCCTCAGCGTAGCAAGTGGGCGCAGGCGCGGCGAGCATGTAGGGATGCCTGGACC
>JAKEHX010000565.1 GCA_022614795.1 Planctomycetaceae bacterium
AGGCGGCCGGCTGGAAGAAGGCGGTGGCGGCGTTTGGCGGCAGCGGCGACGAATATGCCCGCTGGTCGCTGCTCAAAAAGCTCGCCCCGGCCTATCGGAACATGATGGTCAACACCCACGACAGCCCGATCATGGATATCTTCCGCCAATACGAACAGCAGCGATCCGCCCCCGTGGGCGGAATCAAAACCGCGGGCGGCAGTCCGTAGTCACCGAGTGCCACAGCGTATCCAAATCACACAGCCAACGGGAATAAACCATGCGATATGTCAACCTGATCGTAGGCGCCGCGGTGGCCCTGCTCGGCCTCGCTCTGGTCGCCTTCACCTTCAACATGATGGTGAACTGCATCTATATCAACGAGGGCGAAAGCCTGCTCTTGCAATACCGCGGGCCGATCGTCTTTGGCACCGGCAAAGCGGCTCAGGCAGGGCAGTTTGCCAAAGTAGGTGAAGTGGGCATCTACGAAGAGATGAAGGGTCCCGGCCGGCATTTCTATTGCCCGATCTGGTGGATCCGCGAGCGCGTGCCGGATGTCGTCGTCAAGCCGGGCGAGGTTGCCGTGGTGATCAGCAAGATGGGCGAGCCGCTCCCGCCCGGGCAGTTCCTGGTTGAAGGAGAACTCTTCGGCCCCAATCGGGCCCGACACAAGGGAACGCTCCGCAGGGTGCTTGGACCCGGACGATACCGGCTGAACCGCTATGCCTTTCAGTGCGAAATCATCAAGTCGCAGCAGACGAAGGTGAGCGACAGCGTCAAGCACTCCGGCTGGGTCAACGTTCCGACGGGCTACGTCGCCGTGGTCACCAACCTGGCGGCCAACGAGCGGCTCGGACAGAAGGGCGGCATCCAGAGCGACGTGCTGCCGCCCGGGATTTATGCCGTCAATCCGTACGAGCGGCAGATCGACATCATTTTCGTCGGCTACTGGGAGTCGAGCATCTCCACGATTCATCGCAAGGGCCCGGATGGCAAAGAACTGCTCGACATCAGCGGCGAGCCCGAAGCGATTCCCGGCTCGGGCATTGCCTTTCCCTCGAACGACGGCTTCAACATCCAGCTCGATTTCACGGCGGTTTGGGGCCTGATGCCCAAGGATGCACCGGACGTGGTCCGTACCTTCGGCAGCCTCGAGGCAGCCCAGCAGAAGGTCATCCTGCCGCAGTCGGAGAGCATCAGCCGGATCAACGGGTCGAAGATGGGCGCCAACGAGCTCTTGGTCGGCGAGACGCGGCAGAAGTTTCAGACGAACGTCTCCGAGCATTTCCAGGACGTGCTGAAAGAGAAGCACCTGTCGCTGCTCTACGGCCTGGTGCGGCACATCTATATTCCCAAAGACATCCGCACGCCGCTCCAGGAGGGCTACATCGCGGACGAGCTGAAGCTGACCCGCGAGGAAGAGCGCACGACGAAAACAGCGGAAGGCACGCTCCGCGAAGCGGAGAAGAAAGTGATTCAAGAGACCGAGAAGGTCCGCGTCGAAACGGCCAAGATGGTCGCCTCGGCAATTGCCGAGGGGCAAAAAGAAGTGGGCGAAATCGAAGCTGCCACCAAGCAGCAGGTCGCCGCGATTGAGAAGCAAATTGCCGAATTCGATGCCAAGAAAACCGAGCAACTCGGACGGGCCACCGCGACCGCCGACCAACTCATGAAGGAAGCCCAGTCGCAGAAATTCGACCTGGCCGTCAAGGCGTTCGGCAACAGTGGCGCCTACACGAAGTGGCAATTTGCCGAGGGGCTGCCGGAAGATATCCAGCTACAGCTCTTCTACGCCGGCGAAGGGACGCTATGGACCGACCTGAAGGGAATCACCCCGACTCTGCCGCTGACCAATCCTCCACCGCCCGCCAAACCCGCGGCCAGGCCTGCCGGTGCTGCGACCGTGCCGCGATAAGGATTCGCGGCAACTAGGCCATCGCCAGCCGGTCGTATTCGGCTTCGAGGTCGGCCAGCAGGCGGGTGAAATCGGCCCTGACGGCGTCGCGGTCGCTCGGTTCGAAGAGGCCAAAGCGGCTGAGGCGGCCGCCGGCCATGAAACGCGGCCGCTCGTGTTGCCTGGCATGCAAAGGGCCGCACACGAGGCTGGCGAAGAGTGCCTCCAGCGACGAGTCATCGGCGTCCAAGGGCAGGCCAGCGGTCCTGCGCGGCTCGATGGCAATCGTCCCAATCACCGGGCTCGTCGAGAAATGCATGCGCAGGCTCGCAATGGGTTCGAGTTAACTAACGGTCACGCGCTCACTCGCCGCCGCGCGATCGCCTCGTGAACGGGCGATGCGGCGTCTTCTTCGTCAGGTTCGTGATACAGCCGTACGGTCACGGTGTCCTCGGCCAGCGACATCCGAATGTCGGCCAGGAGCGACCGGACTTCGTCGATGGCCGATTCGTCGCCAAAGTCGTCGTCGCTCTGATCCTGCGACCAGTGGGCGTGGGCGCGGTCACTCTTGCCGCGGCGGGGCGGGTGGTCGATGAGGATTCGCAGCGCAAATGGCCCCATCTCGACCAGGTCGCCGTGGAACAGGTCCGACGAATCGACCGGCTCGCCGCACACCACCAGCACCGGCCCCGTCCCCAAACGCCGGATCGACACCTCGGTGCCCGAGACGAACACGTAGGCGTAGGCTTCCGGAAACTGCAAGTCTCCCAGCACCAGGTCGCAGTCGCTGGCCGCTCCGATCAGGAAGACCTTGCCGGGAATCCGCCGCATCCGCTCGCGCACTCGCCCCCGGGTGATCTCGAGCGAAACCCGCGGCGCCGGCGGCAAAAGGTGCGGCTCGGGCTGACTTTGCCGGTCGAAGCGAAGAATCGGGGCGTCCATGACTTCGGTCCCACGGCAGATCCGCCTGCCTTCCGCGGCTGGGCAAACGCTCTCGTGAGAATTCATCGGCACTGGCAATCGCGGGCAGTGACGCAAGTCCGCCGCCCGCCGCCGATTTTCTTTGCATCCGCCCATGAATCGCTGCTACAGCCGGGCGCGGCGGGCGATTCGGATCTGGGCGCGGGCCTGCGCGATCTGCCGGTCGCGGATTTCCAGTTGCCCCGGCGTGCTCGCCGGATGGCGAATGGCGTTGGCCAGCTGCGTCTCGGCAGCCGAGCCGTCGATCTTCGCGGCCGGGACGGCTCGATTGGTGAAGACCGACACGACATTCCCGGCCACTTCGACGAACCCGCCGTCGACGTAGAGCGTCTTGGTCGTCCCGCCCGACTTGACCCGCATCTCGCCGTATCCCAGCCGACCGATCAGCGGGCTGTGATTGGGGGCGATGCCGATTTCGCCGTCAAACAGGGGCAAAGCGACAAACTCGGCCGTCTGGTCCAGGGCCGTTTGCTCGGGGGTGACGACAACGCAATGTAATGTGCCGGGCATCGGATGAGACTGTGCGGTTTCAGGTTCCAAGTCTCAGGTTTCACGTTGGAGGGCGGCGGCCAAAGTGAACCGTGAGAATGGAACGTGAAACCTGGAACTTGAAACTTGAAACCTATTTTCCCTTCGCCATCCGTTTGGCCTGCTCCTCGGCCTGTTCGATCGCCCCCACGTACATGAAGGCGTCTTCCGGCAGGCGGTCCCACTTGCCGTCGCAGATTTCCTCGAAGCTGCGGATCGTATCTTCCAGCTTCGTGATTTCGCCGGACTTGCCGGTAAATACTTCGGCGACGAGGAACGGCTGCGACAGGAACCGCTCGATGCGGCGGGCCCGGTGCACCACCAACTTGTCGTCTTCCGACAGCTCGTCAACGCCCAGAATGGCGATGATGTCCTGTAGCTCCCGGTAACGCTGCAAAATGCCCTGCACGCGGCGAGCCACCGCATAGTGCCGCTGGCCGACGTAATGCGGGTCGAGAATGCGGCTGGCCGAGGCCAGCGGATCGACTGCCGGGTAAATTCCCTTCTCGGTGATTGCTCGCTCGAGGTAGATGAACGCATCGAGCTGGCCGAACGCGGTCGCCGGGGCGGGATCGGTCGGATCGTCAGCCGGAACATAGACCGCTTGCACCGACGTAATGGCGCCCTTTTTGGTCGAGGCGATCCGCTCTTGCAAGGCGCCCATTTCGGTCGCCAGCGTCGGCTGATAACCGACCGCGCTGGGCATACGTCCGAGGAGGGCCGACACTTCGCTCCCCGCCTGGCTGAAGCGGAAAATGTTGTCGACGAACATCAGCGTGTCTTTGCCGGTCGAATCGCGGAAGTACTCGGCCATTGTCAAAGCCGAGAGCGCGACGCGAAGGCGGGCGCCCGGCGGCTCATTCATCTGGCCGAACACCATGCAGGTCTGCTCGATGACTTTGCGGCCGGTCTTGCCGATCTCGGCCTCCTGCATTTCAATCCACAGATCGGTCCCTTCGCGGGTCCGTTCGCCGACGCCGGCGAACACCGAGTAACCGCCATGCGTGCTGGCCACGCGGGCGATCAGCTCCTGCAAGATGACCGTTTTCCCCAGGCCGGCCCCGCCGAACAGGCCCGCCTTGCCGCCGCGGACGAATGGCGTCAAGAGATCGATGACCTTGATGCCCGTCTCAAACACTTCGGTGCTGGTCGAGAGATCGGCAACCGCCGGCGATGCGCGGTGGATCGGCCAATGCTCCTTGGCAGCCACCGGACCGCGGTCGTCGATCGGATCGCCGAGCAGATTGAACACGCGGCCCAGCGTCGCCTCGCCGACTGGAACCGAGAGCGGCGCGCCGGTATCGAGCACGTCCTGGCCGCGGATCAGTCCGTCGGTGCTGCCCAGAGCAACGCAGCGGACGCGGCCGCCGCCGAGCTGCTGCTGCACCTCGCCGGTGAGGTTGATCACCACTCCCTTGTGCTTGGAGTTGATCTTGACGGCGTTGTAGATCGCCGGCAGCTTGTCTTCGGCGAATTCGGCGTCGAAAGTCGAGCCGATCACCTGGGTGATTTTGCCAAGGTTCTTCGTTGCGGTTGCCATCAAAAATCTCGAATTATCAAAATGGTGTGTCGTATAAGTTTCAGGTTCCAAGTTTCAAGTTTCAGGTGGAATGGCGTCCGGCTAGAACTTGAAACCTGAAACTTGGAACTTGAAACTACGTGCCCTTCAGGGCCTCGACTCCGCCGATGATCTCCATGATCTCGCCGGTAATCTGGCTCTGGCGGGCCCGGTTGTAGGTCATCGACAGGTCCCTGATCATTTCCGATGCGTTCTCGGTCGCGCTCTTCATCGCCACCATCCGCGCGATCTGCTCGCTGACCGCCGCATCGAGGAAGCACTTGAAAAGACGGATCTTGAAGCTCATCGGCACGACCTCTTTGAGAATGCTCTCGGCCGACGGCAGGAACTCGTATTGGGTCTGGTCGGACTTCGCCTCGCCGGACTTCGCGCCCGGTTTTGCCGCCGGCTCATCGCCGCCCAGCGACCCCAGCGGCAGCAAGGTCTCGACGACGGCTGTTTGCTTCGACGTGCTGATGAATTTCGTGTAAGCCACGTCCAGCCGATCGAGCTTGCCCGTGGCGTAGTCATTCAAGAATCGCGTCGCGATGGGCTCGACCTCTTCGAATTTGGGCTGGTCGTTGAACTGGAGATAGGTCTCGTCGATCTTTACGTTGCGGTACTTGAGCCCCGCGATGCCGCGCTTGCCCGAGATTTCAAGACGTAAATGGGGAATGCTCGCCTTGAGTTCCTGATATCGTGGCGTGGCGATGCGGATCACGCCGCCGTTGTAGCCGCCGCACAGGCCGCGGTTGGCGGTGAGCACCAACAGGGCCGCATTTTCGACTTTCTCGTGGGCCTCGAGCAGCGGATGCGAAACCGCCAGCCCCGCCTCGGCCAGCCGGGCGACCACCTGGGTCACGCGCTGGGTATAAGCCGTGGCCGCCAGGGCCCGGTCCATGGCCTTTTTGTATTTGGCCCGCGCAATCAGCTCCATCGTCCGAGTAATCTTGCGGATGTTGCGGATCGACTTGCGGCGTTTATCGAGTGCGCGGGCTTTGGCCATGGCGGATTTGGATTACTTGACCAGGCGAATCGTGTACGGATAGCGGTAAGCGACACCCTTGTTGCTCTCAATCGCGGCGATGATCGCAAACACGAGCGCGCCGATGGCGACAATCGGCACCAGAATGATCCCGACGCAAGTCGCCATACCGATGGCAAACGAAATGAAAAGTGCAATGGTCACCGCAATCTGGAAGTTCAGCGCTTCCTTGGCCTGATCGGCGACGAAGGCCGACTGGTCCTTCTTGATCAGCCACACAATGAGCGGCCCCAGGAAGGCCAGCCCGCCCAGTGCGCTGGCAATGATTCCCGACAAATGCGCGAGCAAGGCCCATTGGCGTTCGTCCGCTGTGGGAGAGCCGGAGGGCTTGGGCGGCGGGGCCTGAGACTCTGAGAATGTGGTCATTGGTTTTCCACCTCGTTGGCAAAATGCAGCGCTACTTGGCCTTCTTCACAAACGTTGACTTGAACTGGTTGATCGTGTCGGCCAGTGCCATCTTGAGCTCGGGGGTCAGCTCTTTCTTTTCGAGGATTTCGCTGCGCAAGGCCGCCTTGTGGTCGCGGACGAATTGCAGGAATTCGGTCTCGAACTCGCCGACCCGGTTCAAGGGAACCTCGTCCAGCGAGCCGGAGTTGCCTGCGAAAATGATCATGATCTGATCGACCACCTCCAGCGGCTGGTATTGCGGCTGCTTGAGCAGCTCGACCATCCGGGAACCGCGGTCGAGACGCGCCTGGGTCGCGGCGTCGAGGTCGGTGCCCAGCTGGGCAAACGCTTCCAGCTCGCGGAACGCGGCCAGGGCCAATCGCAACCCGCCCGCCACCTGCTTGTCCTTCATCGCCTTGACCTGGGCCGAGCCGCCCACGCGGCTGACCGAAATGCCCACGTTCATGGCCGGACGGATGCCCTTGAAGAACAGGTCGGGCTGGAGATAAATCTGCCCGTCGGTGATCGAAATGACGTTCGTCGGAATGTAAGCCGATACTTCGCCTTCCAGCGTCTCGATAATCGGCAAGCTGGTCAGCGACCCGCCGCCATGCTCCTTGCTGAGCTTGGCCGAGCGTTCGAGCAGGCGGCTGTGGCAATAGAACACGTCGCCGGGGAAGGCCTCACGTCCCGGCGGCCGCCGCATGAGGAGCGACATCTGCCGGTAGGCGACGGCCTGCTTCGAGAGGTCGTCATAGACGATCAAGGCGTGCTGGCCTTTGTACATGAAGTATTCGGCCATCGACGTGCCGGCGTAGGCCGCCACGTACTGCAGCGGCGCGGGCGAGCTCGCCCCGGCCATGACGACCGTCGTGTACTCCATCGCCCCGTGGTCCTCGAGCACCTTGATCGTATTGCGGACCGACGAGTCCTTCTGGCCGATGGCCACGTAGAAGCACTTCACACCGGAAGTTTTCTGGTTGAGGATCGTGTCGATGGCGATCGTCGTCTTGCCCGTCTTGCGGTCGCCGATAATCAGCTCGCGCTGGCCGCGGCCGATCGGCGTCATCGCGTCGATGGCTTTGATGCCGGTCTGGAGCGGCTCTTTCACCGGCTGCCGGCCGGCGACGCCAGGGGCCGTGAATTCGACCGGCCGCGTTTCGGTGCTGGTAATCGGACCCTTGCCGTCGAGCGGATTGCCCAGCGGATCGACCACGCGGCCAATCACCGCGTCACCCACGGGCACCGAGAGCAGCTTGCCCAGCGCCTTGACCTCGTCCCCTTCCTGGATTTGAAGATAGTCGCCGAGGATCGTCACTCCGACGCTGTCTTCTTCGAGGTTGAACGCCAGGCCAATGGCGCCGTTGGGAAACTGCACCATTTCTCCGGCCATCACATTCGACAGGCCATAAACGCGGGCGATGCCGTCGCCCACCTCCAGCACCGTGCCGACCTCTTCGACGCGGATCGCATCGGTGTATTTTTCGATCTCGGCCTGAATGACCGAGGCAATTTCGGCTGCGTTGAATTTCATGTTTGTCAGTGGTCAGTTGTCAGTGGTCAGTCGTGTCAGTCGTCAGTGGTCAGTCGTGTCAGTCGTCAGTGGTCAGTGGTCGTTAGTCACTCGTCATTGCCCTCTGCAACTGACTACTGACTACTGACAACTGACAACTGACAACTATGGTGCAATCGAAAACTTCTCCAGCGACTCGCGAATCGTCTCGGTCGTCCGCTCCAGCGTGACCGCTTGCATCTGCTTGAGCCGGCCGGCGAGGCTGCCGTCGTAGACGGTGTCGCCCACGCGCACGACCAGCCCGCCCAAGTGCGCCGGATTGACGTCGGTCGTCAGCACCACGTCGCGGCCGAGCACGTGCTTGAGCCGGGTGGCGATCGTGTACTGAAGTTGATTCGAGATCGGAGCGGCCGATTCGACATGTACCTCGATCCGCTTGCGCAGAAGGTTCCAGAGCTTCTCGGCCGCCCGCTCGATCGCCCGCAGGCAATCGAGCCGCTCGTGCTGCGACACGACCTTCAAAAAATTCAACAGTAGCGGCGACATCTTTCCGCCGAAGACGCGGTCGAGCAGCCGCGACTTTTCTTCGGGCGTGATCCGCGGCGTACGGAGGGCTTCTTCGAATTCGGGCGATCCTTCCAGCACGTCCTCGACCAGCGCCTTCAGCTCCGCCAGCACGGCGTCGGTCTGGCCGGCCTTCTCGGCCGCGCCGAGCAGCGCCTTGGCATAGACCGTGCCGATGCGCTGGCGGGCCGTGTCGATGACTGTCTTCTTGGAGCGTGATGCGGGCATGTGTTTCTGTAGGACGGATTTCTAATCCGTCTGCTCTCTGATCCTTCAAACGGGACGGATTGGAAATCCGTCCTACCTGTTAGTTCAATTTCGAAAACTTCTGGAGCGATTCGTTGATCAGCTTGTCGTGGTCTTCCGCCTTGACTTCGCGGCGAATGATGTTGCTGGCCAGCGAAATGGCCGTGCTCACGCTCTTTTCCGCGATCTCCTGAAGGGCCAGGTTCTTCGCCGAAGTGATGTCGGACACCGCCCGGTCGCGCTCCTTCGCGGCTGCGGCTTGGGCTTCGGCCACGATCTTGTCCTTGGCGCTGACCGCATCCTGGCGGGCCTGAGCGACAATCGCCCGCGCTTCCTCGGTCGCCGCCGCCAGCTTCCGCTCGTATTCCTGAAGCTGCTTGGCCGCCATGGCCGAGGCGTGCTCGGCGTCGGCGATCTGCCTGGCGATCGTCTGCTCGCGCTTCTCCAGTCCCGCGGCAATCGGCCCCCATGCAAACTTCGTCAGGATCAACAGCAACAGACCAAACACCACGAAAGTGAAGATCGACAGGTCGAACCGCCACTCCTGCGGCTCGTGCAGCTGGGGCCCGGCATCGCCATGGGAAAGATCAGTGTCGTGACCATGAGCCGCCGCCGCGTGCTCGGTCACCTGCGCTTCGCTTTCGCTTGACTCCGCTCCTGCCGCGGCGACACCAAGCGGGCGGAGGACGGCTGGCTCCGGCGGATGTTCCTCCTGCGCGGCCTTGGCCTTTGTCTCAGCGGGGGCGGGATCATCCGATTTGACTGCCGACTCGGCCTTTGTCTCGGCCGCGGCATTGGTGGCCGGCTCGGCTTTCGTCGCCGGTTCGGCTTTTTTAGTCGCGGGTTCTGTCTGCGCCTCCTGCGTTTGGGCGGTCGTACTCACACCCCAACCCAGCAGCAAACCGAAGGCAATGGTCGCCAGGATTCGATTCATAGCGGAGGCCCGATCCAAAGACTTGTCAGATGCGGAAAGGAACGGCCAGGCTTTAACCCTGGAAGCAGATGAACAGCGCGAAGAACGTGAAACCTTCGATCAGTGCCGCCGCGATGATCATTGCCGTCTGAATCTGGCCCGCGACTTCGGGCTGGCGGGCCATGCTCTCCAGCGCGCTGCCGGCCAGGCGGCCGATGCCGTACGCCGCGCCGATCGTCGTCAGGCCGGCGCCGAAGAATTTGCTGCTCAGGTCCATAGGTAATAGGCTGCCGGCGCCGGCAGGGCCGGTACCGGCGGGGGGAGCCTGGGCAAAAGCCGCAGTTGCCAGCACGAGCAAACCAAGGAATGCAGCAGCGAGGGTGGCATACTTCTTCACGGGAAACATCTCCTTACACAAAAGCGTCAAAAACGGGCACTATGGTTCGTCAAAGGCCGGGTCGATCTAGTGCTTGTGGATCGCCGCCCCAATAAACAAAGCTGAAAGGAACGTAAACACGTAGGCCTGCAAAAAGGCCACAAACAGCTCCAGCAAACTGAATAGCGTGGAAGCCACCACCGCAATCGTCGCTGCTACGAGCCACTGCCAGAACGAGGCGTCTTCGCCGGAAAACGCGACCGCGGCTGTCGCCCCAAACGCGACCCCCATGATCCCCAGGATGACCAGGTGGCCGGCCACCATATTCGCCAGCAAGCGAATCGCGAGCACGGCGTGCTTGATCATCAGCCCCATCACTTCGATGGCAAAGACCATCGGCTTGATGATGACCGCCATATAGATCGGCAAATCCATGCCTGGGATTTGGTTGGCCCAATAGCCCAAAAATCCGAACTTCATGACCCCGAAGACAAACCCAACGACGAGCGTCACCGCCGCCAATGCCGTGGTGACGGAAAACGAAGTTGTCGGGGCCCCCATCCACGGGACCATCCCGAAGAGGTTGCACCCCAGGATGAAAAAGAAGATGGTCCAAAACAGAGGCAGCAATCGCGTGACGTCGCTGGGCTGGTGATCAGCGTGGGAAGCTGCTTGATGACCATGGGCCTGGTCGTGATGTCCGTGACCGGCTGCGGCGCCGGCTGGATGGGCTTTGCCGTGACCTGGCTCGTCGTGATGTTCCTCATCGTGGCCGCCGCCGATCGACGGGGCGACAATCTGGTCGCGGATGAAAACTAGGAATGACTCGCTGAGGTTCCAAAACCACCCGCGCGGCGGGCCGCCCTTCGTGAACTTGTCGGCAACCCGCCGAAAAATCAGCAGCACAATCAGGCCGATCAGGACCTGGAGCAGCATGTACTTGGAAATGCAGAACCCAGATTCCGGCTCGTAGAGATTTCGCAGAGTGCCGAAAGGCTGAGGGATCAGAATCTTGCCCGCCAGGTGGTTGTTGTAGGCTTCGAATTTGGCCTTCACCTTTTCATTGGTGACGTCCCATCCGGGCGACGCATTGTGATTCTTCTGGTATTCGGCAACGGCGGCGTTGCTGCCTGTCTTCTCGCGGACGTGATTCCACGTGGCGTCGAAGCCCGGCGCGCTTCGCGCCATCAGAAAATAGCGGTACGGATCGGTGGAGTATTGGTCCCGCAGAAAATCATCGATTGGCGTCTGCTCGGCCAGCATGATGCGCGTTTCGTCCTTGGTGGCGCGCGCTTCCTTGACCCGGTTGGCTTTCCAGGTCTTGAACTCCGCCTGCCGGGCCTCGTACTTCTCCTGGAGGAACTGATCCAGCGGCTTGGCGAAGTTGGCGTGGTCGGTGTGGACCCAATGTTGCCAATCGTGATGGCACTGTGCTTCCGGCGGCAAATTCATGCCCAGCTTGGTCAACTTGGGGTAGAGCTCCTTGAATTCCCACTCCTGGAACACCGGATCGAGCTTGACCCAGACGACGGGCAAGTCGGCCAGGTGCTTGTAGTTGGCAGGGGCCAGCACCTTCGGCACTTCGAAGTAGTAGCTGTCCTTGATGTGTAGAATCGGATCGGCCATAGATTGCTACCGCCCGGAAACTCCACTCGCCACGCTGGGACCGTTTGCCGCGCCGCCCGATGACCCGCTGGCGGGGCCGGCGATCGACCGCGGGACAAACTTTATCGACAAAATGGTCTCGACCACCAGGGCGACGAAGTACAGTCCGAGGATCATCAGAAAGCTGCCGGCCGCGGCCAGAGGCGCATGCGATTGTTGAATGGCGAGCCCGGCTCCCAGCGGCAAACCCATGCGAAAGAACATGCCGGCGAGAATGCCGCCGACGGGGTTGTTCAGCCTTTGTCCCAGATAGACGCTGACGAGCGCCAGGCAGGCCGACAGCCAGCACACGCCACCTGCAATTGCTGCCGCGGCGACACCAACGAGAGCGGAGCGCGAATAGGCCCACACTGCGATTGCGGCCGTGAGCGGCGCGAGCACACCAGCCAGAATGGCGCATGAGGCGGCCAGGCTCTTGAGCGAGCCTCTCTGCTCAGTCACCTGGGCTGCCTGCGGATCCACGATTAGAGTGCCCCGGCTTCGATGGGGACTGCTTCGATGGTCGGGTGCGCTGCCCCTTCGCTTGAGTCATCTGCACGAGGTGCCATGTGCCAACGGTGACGCCCAAAACCAAGCCGATCATCGCCCAGTAGCTCGTGCCGAAGCGCTGGTCGAGGTATTGACCACCGACCGCGGGCAGACACATCTCGAGGGCAACCGTCGTGATCTTGGCGACCCATTCCATCGCTGCGGCGATGGGATGAGGCTTTCGGGGCGGGTCGTTCACGCACGCACACCCACTAAGTAGTGCCAGGCAAACGGCCCACAGCTACCGCTCTGCACAGCAGTCTGCGCAGTGCAATTGGCGGCGGGCTGCGCGGCATGCGCCCGGCTGCAACTCAGTCAAAGGAGGCAAGGCGGCTCTACCCAATCCGACGCAAACCGCCCATTTACGGAAATGAAAGGTTTGCGAAAGGTGGTAATGTAGTGCCGGCCAAATAGTCGGTCAACGTACCCGAGGGCATAATTCGTGTTTTTTTTCACAAAGTCAAGGATCATCGCGTAAGTGGTTGCCGGATAGTTACTTACAAGTCGCACGCTAACGCTTTCGGTGGCCCCGATTCGACTCAACAAGCCCGGCAATTGTATCCAAC
>JAKEHX010000566.1 GCA_022614795.1 Planctomycetaceae bacterium
GCCTGGTCCTCGACGGCCGGGTTCCACCAGCGGTCGAAGAGGAACACGTATTCGCAGAACTGGAGGTTGAGGCCGACGCTTCCCGCGCCGTAGCTCATGAGGATGACGTGTTTGGTCGGGTCTTCCTGAAACTGCTTGAGGACGCCGTCGCGCTGTTTGGACGGGACCTTGCCGTGGTACTGTAGCGGGCCAAAGCGGCGCAGCTCGTGGCCCAAGATTTCAAGACACTTCACCCACTGGCTGAAGACGATGGCCTTCTTGCCGCTGGCGGCAACTTCTTCCAGGTCGGCCTCGAGCCGCTCCATTTTCGAGCTGACGCCTGTGACCGGGTCGAAGTTGCAGATCTGCTTGAGCCGCAGGACCAGCTCGAAGACGTGCTGGATGGTGATCTCGTCCCCCAGGCTGTTGAGCTGCATGACCCCTTCGTTTTCCGCCATTTCGTAGGTGGCCCGCTGCTCGGGCGAGAGGTCCAGCTCGGCATCGCGGAAGAGCTTGGGGGGCATGTCGGTCAGGACCTGGTCCTTCGTGCGGCGGAGGATGTAGTCCTGGACGAGCTCGCTCATCCGCTTGGGGCCGAGGCCGGGGCGTAGGTATCCGGGCGAAAGGAACTCAAAAATGCCGACGAGGTCGTCGGGGGTGTTTTCGATCGGCGTACCGGTGAGGGCCCAGTTGCGCGTGCGGCGGATCGAGCGGACGATTTCGCTCGTCGTGCTGCTGGTGTTTTTGATCCGCTGGGCCTCGTCGAGCATCACGAGGTCAAACGGCGAAAGCTCGTCAAGCACGTCGCGGTCGCGCATCAGCAGCTCGTAGTTGGCGATGCGGATTGGTGTGTCCGATTCGGCCCATTGCCAGCGGCGCTTGGCTGCGTCCCCTTCGATGATCGTCAGGGGGATCTCCGGAGCCCACAGGCCAAACTCGCGCCGCCAGTTGGTTACCAGCGGTTTGGGGCAGACGAGCAGCACGCGGCACAGCTCGCCCGAGCGGATGAGCATGCGCATAGCCGTGATCGCCTGCATCGTCTTGCCCAGGCCCATTTCGTCGGCCAGCACGGCGGCGTAGCGCGGGTAGAGGAACGCGATGCCTTGATACTGGTACGGAAACGGCTCGAAGGGGAAGTGGAGCGCATCGGACTGGATGAGCGTTTCCAGCGGCGGCTGGAGGACGTAATAGAGCCGGTCTTCGAGCTTGATGATGTCGCCGGGAGGCTTGATGCGGGTTATGGCGCGGCGGCGAGGCGTGGGAGAGGGAGAGATGGAGGGACGGAGAGAGGGAGGGACGGAGGGAGTGCGGGCTTCAGGGAAGTTGAAGCTGAAGGTGCGGGGCGTGGTGCGGGGAATCTTGACCGCGATGGCCTGCGGCGGCTCGGCGGCGAGTTTAAGCGGATTGGTTTGAACGTCGATACGTTCGCAGAGTGCATCGCCCAAGTCCGTTGTTAGCAGCTTGATGGAGAAGCCGAAGTCGGCAGAATGAACGTCAGTCGACATGGAAACGGCGAGCGGGAAGCGTCGGCTTCCCAATGGGTCGGCGTCGGTTGTAGGGCAACGCTATCGGGAGGCTCACGCCTCCCGCTCACCTCATGCCGCCCGCGCGGTCTTCTGGGCTTCGTCGAGGGCTTCGCGAATGCGGGTGAAGGGTTCCGCCAGGTCGAGGTGGTCGGCTTGAGCGGGCCAGTGCTGGCGGATCGTTTGTTCGTCGGCGGCGTAGGGGGCGGGAAGGAGCAGGTGGTTTTGGCCGAGGCAAAACGCGGCACTGCTGGGCAAGCCAGCAGTGGCACCCACCGGTTGATCGCCAGCCACCAGAGCTACGGGAAAGTGCGTGTGGTCCCTCGCCGCTAGCATCGCTTCGCTGTCGGTGCAGACGAGGACCGGCGTCAATTTCGATTTGGTCAGCAAAGTTTGCCCAATTTGTTCGCCGTAGAGGTACGGCTTGAGTGTCGGGCCGTACAGGATTTCCTGGGCCCGATTCGGCTTGACGGGCGCCGTGCAGTGAAATTCGAGCGGCCGTCCGGCGGCGTTGAGCAGCAGATAGCCGCCGAGAAGGCCGAGTTCGGCGTGCTCGACGACGGTGAGAAATCCCAGACAGGGAAGCGACTTCGAGGTGCTGCTCATATGTGGGGCAAGTTTGTTTTCCGCCAAAGACTCCCGACCCCGGTGACTATCGAACCACCTGGCAGCTCGGCTTTAGCGGCAATGCGGGCGGTGCAGCTCGCCCAGCCGGCACAGTTTGCCAATCGCTCGACAACACCGGGAGGATGTGTATATTGAACTACTGCTCAAGGAGATTGCGATGTCCGCGGAAACCCGCCCGTTCGTGCCGATGTTTTCGATCGATGTAACGGCCGAAGCCGCCACGCAGGATGCCACCAACAAGATCGACGCCAACGAGCTGATCTGCGTGCTGCTCAAGCAGCTCGTCGAGGGGCAGCAGCGCGAGATCAAGCTTTTGGAGGAGATTTCCCACCACGTCTCGCGACATCACAGGCAGCGGCAGGTCGATATCGCCCACTGGAAGGAGCAGAATCCGGACCTGGCCCGCAGCTGCCGCATCGCTGCTGAGGCCCTGGTCAAGGTGCAGAACCAGTTCATCCACAACATGACCGAGGATGTGGCTGATAATCACGACGCGTGGAACGAAAGCGAGTACATGCTCAGCGAATTCGTCGATCGCTTTGGCCCGCGGCTTTCGCACCTGAACGGGTTGCTCACGGTCATGTCGCAATTGGCCGCGGCGCCGCCGCAGCCGGCAGAGAAGTAGTCCCACATTCCGTGTGGGACAGGTTCTGAGCACGGCGGGCGTATTTTGCAGGGCTTGGCCCACACGGAGTGTGGGGCCTACTTTATGCACGTCGAACTCGTCCGCACCACGACTGGCGACGGCTTGCGGCTGGATGGAGCGCTGATTCTCCCTCTCCCTCTGGGAGAGGGTCGGGGTGAGGGTGGATCGGTTCGAGTAAACCCGTTAGTCGCTCACCCAAACCCTCTCCCAAAGGGAGAGGGGACTGGACCTTCTGCCGCCATTCTCCTCCACGGTGTCGCCGGAAATTTCTACACGTCGAGCACCTTCGAGCCGCTCATTCCGCGGCTGCAAGAGCATGGCCTGGCCGTGCTCAGCGTCAACACACGCGGGCACGACTCGGTCTTCGGCTCGATGGCGGGCAACGTGCGACGGCGACTGGGCGCGGCGTATGAAACGGTCGATGAGTGCCGGCTCGATATTGCAGCTTGGATTGAGTTCTTGGCCAGCCGCGGGCACGAGCGCGTGGTGCTCATCGGCCATAGCCTGGGCGCGATCAAAGCGGTTTATGGCCAGGCGCACGAGAAATGGCCGCAGGTGGCCGCGGTAGTTGCCGCCAGTCCGCCGCGGCTGTCCTATTCGGCGTTCATGAACTCGGCCGAGAGCAGCGTCTTTCGTGAGTCGATGAGCACCGCCGAAGAGATGACAGCCGAGGGGCGCGGCGAGGAACTCTTCACCGGCAAATTCCCGTTTCCGCTTCTGATCACCGCGGCCGGATACCTCGACAAGTACGGCCCGGCCGAGCGGTATAACATTCTGCGATTTGCCGCCGAAGTCCCCTGCCCTGCCCTGTTCACCTACGGCAGCAAGGAGCTGGCGGGTGGAGGAATCGCGTTTGCCGAGTTGCCGGAGGCGCTGATGTCGCTACCTATCTCCACCAGCCGCTCAGTCACAGTGATCGACGGCGCGGATCATGCATACGCGGGCGTCGCGGAGGAGTTGGCGGCAGCGGTCGTCCGGTGGTTGCAACACGCGCCAGCAACATCCAAGTACTAAGTCAAGACAAAGGCCGTGTCAATTGCCACCCCGCAGGGCCGCCACGATTGCTCGCAGGCGCTGCCGATAATACTTGAGTCCGGGGAAGAAGAAGCAAGCCGCGCTGACGATGCCGAAAATAAAGTGGCCGTAGTCAGGGTAGCGGGCCATCAGGCCGCTCGTCGCAAACAGCGCGATCGCCGGCACGTAGAACTCGCCCGAGAGGATACCCGCCTTGGCCAGGAAGACCATGCCGGTCACCAGGCCCAGCACGGGCGAAAGCTCCAGCGGCGCCAGGCCCAAGGCCCATTCCAGCGGGAACAAGAGGGCGATGCAGACCATCGAGCCGGCCCAGAGATGGGCGATTTGCCGCTCGACGAAGGTCACGGGCCCCATCCTCCGCCGCAGGAACCAGAAGACCGCGGCCCAGGCCCCCAGGCCCGCCGTCCACAGCAGGAAATAGTGCAGACGGTCGGTGTCGCCCAAAAGCTGAAGTGTGTTGGTGGCGAAGCAAGCGACCAGTAGCGCCAGGCTGTGCCACATCCAGAGGAGGCCCCAGTTTTCGAGCACGGCCGCGTGGTGCGTTTCCCGCATTAGCCCGGCCAGCACCTGGGCAAACCGCCCGCTGCGGGCCGAGATGCTCTCGTCCTTCAGATACGCCTCGAGGTCGTCGGCCAGTCCGGCAGCCGAAGCATAGCGGAGGTCGGCCGGCTTCTGGAGACAGCGGAGGCAGATCATCTCCAGGTCGCGGTCGGCCTTGGGGTTGAGCATTCGCGGCGGCACCGGATCCTGCTCCAGCACCAGCAGCACCATTTCGCCGGGCGACGCGGCCTGAAACGGCGGGCGGCCGGTGAGCATGTGGTAGAGGATCACGCCCAAGGAATAGACGTCGCTCCGCGGGCCAACCTGGCCGCGTTGACCCGCGGCCTGCTCAGGCGACATGTATGCCGGCGTGCCCAGGACCGCGCCGGTCTTGGTCAGCGTCTCGACCGCTGCGGTCTGCTTGGCCAGGCCGAAGTCGGTGACGTGCGGCTCCCCTGAAGCATCGAGCAGGATGTTCGATGGCTTGAGATCGCGGTGCAAGACGCCCCGCATGTGGGCAAAGTGAATCGCCCGGGCAACCTTGGCGAGCATCACCGCCGCCTCGCGCGGCGCCAGCGGCCCCTCGGCCAGCCGCTGGGCCAGCGTCGAACCGCGGACATGCTTCATGCTGAAGTACGGTCGGCCGTCGATCTCACCCACTTCATAAACCGGCACGATGCCCGGATGCTCGAGCTTGGCCGCGGCCTGGGCCTCGGCCTCGAACCGCTCGCGGTCGGCTTGCGAGGCAAATTGCCCGCGGAGGATCATCTTCACAGCCACTTCGCGCCCCAGGCTCATCTGCTGGGCCCGATAGACAACCCCCATGCCGCCGCGGCCGATCTCCTGCCGCAGGTCGTAGTCGCCAAACCGGGCTGGCAGTGTGAACGCGCCGCTAGGGAACTCGTTTGACGAGCCGGAGGGCAACGTCGGCGGGACCAGGCCCGAGTTACTTCCTGCGACACGGGCCACCATGATCACGCCCCACAGCTCACGCAAGTCCTTGGCAAACTGCGGTTGGCGGCGGCACTCGTCCTCCAGATCGACCGCCTCGCCCCGCTGCACGCGGTCGGTCAATTGAGAGACGACAACTGCAAGTTGTTCGTCATGCGTTGGCGTTGAGGCAGAGGGCATGGCACCGGTAGCGGATCTCATCCGACCTGCGGCGGAGTAAATGGCGTCGAAACGTGCTCGTTCGTGCGGCACGCTTCAGCGATCTGGCGAAGTGCATTTTCATACCGCCTGAACGATTTCAAGTTTCTCGCTCGAATCTGATCGAGTCTGACGATTTTGGCAAACTCGCCTTGATATAGGGGTGGCTTGTAGGGCTGAGGCATGTGCCGGCTCAGCCATTGTTTTGCCCCTCGAATTGTCTGCTCCAGGTCGCCAGCAGGAGCCTTGGTTCCTGTCTTGATTCCCGGCATTCCATCGGAAGTCGTCTTGCCAGCGAGCGACTCGACACCTGCGATAAACCAAGTTTCAAATTCTTGACAAGCGAAGACCACCGCCACGGAGAAGGCCGTTGCGGCCCCTACCGCACGAGCGGATTGAGCGAGTTCAAGAGCGAAGTCTCGAGCGCAGAATGCTCGTTTCAAGACCTTGCGCTCAGTGTCACCGTCAAGGAGCAACAGCACGGCTCCGAGGTTCGGTTTGCGCTGGGCATGGCGAAGCAATGTGTGCCAGCGTGCGAAGTTGTTCTTGATCAGCCCGCCTAAGTCGCCAGCCTTCAGACAGTCCTTCTCTTGGAATGCCACGTGGTCCCACGCGCCAAGTTCGGTTAGCACAGCTTTCGTCAGCCAATAGCCGCCGGACTTGTCGCCTTCGCCCTCTCCAAAGAGCACAAGACGACGTTTCATGAGCTGGAAATCTCCGCATTCTCCGTTCGGGCCTCATCCACTGTTAGCAATTCACCGGTGCGAAGCAGGCCATCCTTCACAGATTCCTTCTGGTACTGTGCCACTGGACCGATTCGTGTCTGTGAGCCGGCCAGCTCGACGACGCGAATCGTGTCCACGTCAAAATGATCCAAAAGCCCAGGGCTGTGAGTTGTGAGAATCATCTGGCCCCTACCAGCCTCGGGCGCCGTCTTGAATTCCCATGACAGCAATTCCAATGCACCTGGATAAATTCCGTTTTCAGGTTCTTCAAACAGAAGAGTTTGTTTTGGCGGCTCCTGGTAGATCGCGAGCAAATGGGCCAAGAATCGCCGAAAACCTTCTGACTCTTGGGCGAGTGGAAACTGGATTCGTTGTCCATTGAATTGATGTGTAACAAGTGCCTTCTGGGGCGATGTAATCGAATCAAGTTCGAGTGCGACCACAGACAGGTTGACTTTTGAAAGACTTGCGAGAATTGATCGTCGAAGGTTGAGATCTCGAAGATTGCTGTAGATGGCTCTCATCACTCGCAAGTAGTTGACACCCTCGTCGTCAAATCCATCCGCACCGCCTCGTGCTGAAGCGTTGCCCATGGCCGAAAGCACTCCTACCGGAAACTCATAGCAACCGATCCCCGTCGTCAATGCAGAGTAGGCAATGACGGCTTCGGACACAGCCGGAAGACGCCCTAGCATCGGCATTTCAATGCGTGGTTCCGGGGAAATATTCGGAGGCGTTTTCCAGGCGCCGCTTCGATGGTGAAGCAACGTCTGAGTGCCGAGTCTGAGGATCTCTTCGGACTGGCCCTCGTTATGTGCTAATTTCACCCCGTAAAAGAAGTCTTGCTCAATGCCCGGTATTTGAAAGCTGACTTCAAATTGAAGCTCGAACGCACTTCGTCCCGCCGGTCTAATCAACTCGGGATGGAACTCTTCGCTCGACCAAGGATTGTTGGTGCGCAAGAATTCACGCAAAAAACGGATGGCGTTAACGAAGTTGGACTTACCCGTGCCGCTTCGTCCTACAAGAACCGTTACCGGCGAAAGTGTAACCGAGACGTCATGGAGGCTCTTGAAATTGCGAACTGTGACACTTTTGATCATTTCTTCACCGGAATTGGAGACTACCTGTCCTCTTCATCATCGTCTGTTCTTGGCTCGACCATCAACTCCTTGAGCCGCCGGATCGCTCGCAGGTAGCGCATGCTCGCTGCCGGTTCGGTCAGGCCCAAAGCCTGCGCGATTTCCTGGTTACTGAGCTGCTCGTAGTGCCGCATGATGATGATCTCGCAGTCCTGGTCGGGCAGCTTGGCAATGGCGGCTTCGACGGCTTTGGCCAGCTCGGCCTGCGTGGCGGCGGCAGCGGGGGTGAGCTGCCGGTCGCAAAGCTGGGCGGCGAGCTGGATCGTGCTGTGGTCATCGGCCGCGGGAATGGCGAGCGGCCGCTCGCGATCGACGCTCCGCTTGGCGCTGACGCGGTGACGGCGGTGGGCGTCGATGATCCGGTCCTGCGCGATCTGCCGCAGCCAAAGGTGAAACGGCATCTGGCCGCCCGTTTTCAGATACTCGGCGAGCCGGCGGTTGGCCTCGACCAGCACGTCCTGGACCACGTCGCTCACATCGATCCGCCGCTGGATTTTCTGGTCGAGCCGGAGCTGGACCATCCGGCGGAGCGAATCGCGGTGCCGCTCCATCAGGCGGTTGACGGCAGCGGCGTCGCCCCCCTTGGCGCCGGCGAGCAGCTCCTGGGTTTTTTCGGTTTCTGGCCACATGGGCGTATTATGGGAGGGAGAGTGCGAGAGTGTTAGAGTGCGAGGGTGTGAGAGTGGCCCCCTCTCACCCTCACACTCGATCACTCTCATACCCTCACACTTCCTCCCCGAACTCGTTTCCCCTGGCCACTTTACGCCAAATTCTGCTAAAAATGCATCCACGTTACGCAATCTGTGGCCCGCATTGGTCCGTCTAACCCAAGAGAAGGCATGAGCGTGACCCAACACACGCGCAAGGCCGCCGGGTCCGAAACGGCGGGAAAGGCTGCCGCGCGCGGGGCCAGCCTGCTGGAAGAGGCGTTTGCGCGGCACCAGGCGGAGTTATTGGGAACGCTCTACTACCTTGTCGGCAACCTGGAGGACGCCCGCGACGCCTTGCAAGAGGCGTTCGTCAAGTGCTGGCGTCACCAGGCCGAAGTCGCCCAAGTCGAAAACCTGAAGGCCTGGATCTTCCGCATCGCCCTGAACACCGGCCGCGATATTCGCGAGACGGCATGGCGGCGGAAGCGCCAGGGACTGCCCGAGGACGAAGGCTCGCTCGCCAGCCGCGATGCGGGGCCGACCGACATCGTCGAGCACGATGAACGTCTGGCCCGGCTGCGAGCGGCCCTCAAGCAGCTTCGTCCAGAAGAGCAGGAAGTATTCCTGTTACGACAAAACGGTGAACTGACCTACGAGGCCATCGCCGAGATGATCGGCGTGCCGACGGGGACGGTAAAGACACGCATGCGCCTGGCCCTCTCGCGATTGCGGGAGGTGTTGGCGGAATGAGTCATTTGTCATTAGTCACTTGTCCCTTGTCACTACCAATGACAAGTGACTAATGACAAGTGACTAATCCAGAGACGGGGCAAAGGGCGATTTGTTACAGGAGACGATCAAGGCACAACTCGGTAGATGAAGTCATGGATTGTTTGTCGCTCGTCGAACGTCATTGGTTCACACAAATGACAAGTGACCAAGGACCTATGATAAGTGACAAGTGACCAAGGACCAGTGACAACCATGAAATCCAGCCCAGAACTCCGCGAGAAGATGTGGGAGCTGTGTTACGACCTGCTCCCGGAGGGCGAGCGGTCCGCGCTCATCGCCCAGATCAAGTCCGATCCGCATGCGGCCCGGCTGTATGCCGAAGTGCGGTTGCAAGCCGACCTGGTAGGATATGCCGCGACGGTTGATGATCCGTCGCTGATTTTGTCGGCGGACCCGGAAAAAGTGAAAGCGGCGGACCTTGCCCCGGCGGCTGGGCGGCGGAAAGAAGCGGCCCGGCCGGCGGCC
>JAKEHX010000059.1 GCA_022614795.1 Planctomycetaceae bacterium
ATCTGCATCGGCCGGGCAAGGGACATATTGCAGCTATCGCTATTCGGGCTGATGCTGCTCACCGGGCCGATCAGTGTCGAACCGTTGTAGCCCGGCCCTGTGACGATGTCGCCGATTTGTGCTGGGGTGCCATCCTTATAGTGCGGCATGGTCATTTGCCCTTCTGAAATTGAGAGAGAATCCGAAACACTAGCAGCACGCCGCACAAGCCGAGCACGCCCCACGCGAGAGACTTCAATTGCCGCGGGATCGTCGCCCAATCATTGACGACGCTCCCCAGCCAACGCAGGCCACGCATTAGGGGCCCGGCGGCGTTTGGATCTTCAGCCGGTCTTCGAGGGCCTTGCGGACGAAGCCGAACACCAGGTCGTCGAGCGGGCTGGGCGTTTTCTTCGCTCCCTCCTGCCACTTCTGGAACATTGGCAACAGGAATTTCAAAGCCACGTTCGACCCCATCAGCAACACGAGCAACTGAATCCAAATCCCGCCGCCAAGCGCCGACGCTTCCGGCTGCTGGGGCGGGATCGTCTGATAGACGGGCTGCTGCATCGGGACCGGCAACGGGGCCGGCACGTCGAAAGGGGGCGGACCGCTCACTTGCTCGAACCCGCCCGCGGCCAACCGTGGGGCCAAGCCTTGCTTCAGATGCCACGCCTGGTGCTGGGGGTGCATCTTCGTCGCGTATAGGCCGATCGCTTTGCGGAGCTGCGAGTCGAGCTGTTTTGGATCCGAACGGCCGGTCTGCAAAAACACGACCGTGTGCGGATCGCCCCAGCTCGCATCAAAGGGGGGCTGGACGATGAGCGTGGGAAATGCCGTCGGCTTAAAGTCCTTCCACCGCCAGGCTTGCGTCGGATCGGCCACATCGACCACCTGCCAGTGGGCCCACGATCGCTTGTATTCGCTCACGTTGACCCAGGCGGCCAGGACTGGCGAGTCGAGGAAGTCGGCCAGCACCTGCTGGCAGGCTTTGCAACCCTTCGTCGTCACTAGCGTGAAATGCCACTTGCCTGAATCGTCAGCCGGCGTCTGCATGACGTCGGCGATCGGCGCATCGCCATGCACGCCGTCCACGTGCTCCACCAGGTCGCCGCGGCGGGCAATTTCGGCAACGGCGTCCCACGGAACGTCCTTCTCTTCCTGGGCAATCAGCGGCGGGACAGCGACTAGCGCTAGCGTCAGCAAGGCAAGTCTCACGGTAGTTCTCCACGAAATCGGGGAAGTCACTGCCACCAGGCGACGATGCGTGGCGGGGGCGCGGAAGCGGGCTCGTCGGGGATGACGATCCACGGGCCGCTGGCCAGGTGCAACCGACGGAAGGCTTCGGGCGTGTATTCGTCCACGCGCCCGGTCGAATTGTTGTTGCACACGAACCAGCGATCGGCCGCCGGCGAGCGGCCGTAGAGCGTCTGAAAGTGCGAGCCGCCCGCACCGATCGCCGCAAACCGGTTGGTCTTCGCGGCCCAGGCCATCCAGGCAAACGTCGGCTCGCCCGTCACGTTGTAGATGCGCATCCGTCGCGCACGGGCATAGGATGCGACGCGATTGGGCCCGCTGCCGCCCCGCTGGGCGCGGCCATAGTCGGTGTCCCACAGCACGGTGGACCAGGCGGGCAGATTGTTGTGGCAGCCCACCATGCCGATCGAGCACTGCACGCATGAGCCGTCGGGGTTGCGATACCAACCGGTGACCGACGCGGGCAGCTCCATCACGGTTGAGCTCGGAGGCTGATTCGTCACCGTGCCGGGAACAAGAGTGCCGGCGGCTTCCTGCGATCGCAGCGGTGCGGTGAGCAGCTGGAGCGCAACGAGAGAGAGAAACAGGCCGGCGATGGCGAGCGCTACGAATTGAACATCACGGCGGAGCATCGGCGGGCACTGGTTCGCGGACTTGGCAGGCCCGGCAAGGCTGCACGTCGGTCAGTGCTCCGCAACCGCAGCGGCAGTAACGCGGGCCGTTCAACTGCGACGTGTGCTTGCCGTCCCGAATACGTTGGACCGTTGCATGCCCGATCTTCAGCTCACGCGCAATGCTCCGCTCGGACTGCGTTTGCAGCCTTCTGAGCACGGCGGCGATGATGACCGGGTCAAGCTCTGGACCCCTTCGAGTCCGCGCGATCATGTCCTACTCCGCCTGGCAATCTAACGCATGAGCGCCCCAAACCGCTCGCTGGTTTGGGGCGCTTTCATGCTATAAGCCGCCCAATCGTCCCGCACGACGAGTCCGCCCGGACCGCGGCGATGGCCACCAGCCGTCGCCGCGGTTTTTTCTCACTCACTAGTGACATGGCCAAGAAATCCGCGGCTCGTAAAATCGAAGAGCACCTGCAAGCCAGGGAGCGCGGCAAGACGCACTATGCTCTGGCCGACAAACTGCTGGACGAGCTCATCACAGAGCTGAAGCCAGGGACGGAGATCGAACTATCCGACGGCCGCGTGGCCCGGCTCGTCGATAATTTCGCCGACGGCAAGAACAAGCACTTCAAGCCGACCGGTGTCGCCCGATTCGAGATCGGGCTGTCGCGCAAGTAGGGATCAATGCAACGGCCACAACGTCAGCAGCGATTACCGCTCGCCGACGTGCCGTCGGAAGATCCGCCGTCGACCATCCGGCCACCCGTTCCTGCGCCGTATTTGGCCGATGCGGCGATTCAGCTCCCTGACGATCTGCTCCTGCAAATGGACGGGCACCGGTTCGAGCCGAATGAGCTGGCCCGCATGCGGCGGTACATCCGCGTCTGCAAGCGGCGGGTGAAGCACCGTCGCCAGCGCTACGAGAAAACCATCGGCCGAGTCATCCAGCCGGAAGAGCCCTGGCGGCCGTGAGCCTCGGCCTTGTAGCGGTGAGCGGTCATGCCGAGCCAGCAAACAGGAAATCCCTCGCCCGATAGCGGCCACGTCCCCGTCCACCGCCGCGAGGTGTACGACGCGATCAAACGTCAGGCTTAAGGCGTCAGGACTCAGGAGCCAACGTCGTCCCTCAACCCTGAACCCTGAACCCTATGTCGCTCGCTGTGCGGCTCGTGCTCCCCTTGCTCGCGATCGTCCCGATCGAGGACGTGGTTTGCGACCGCGTCGATTGTGTCGAGGTCAATCACTTTTACGGCGAGCAGGGCCGGCTCATCTTCGACCAGGCGATCTTCTACGACTGGTCGCCGGCCGACGAGCGCTATCAGGTCCGCGACTGGCGGCTCGTCAAGAACCCGGCCCAGATCCCAACGCGCGACTGGGCCCGCGGCGTCGATCCGCAGGATCGCGTGCCGCGATACACGGCGACCTGGCTCGATGGCGAGGTCCTCCGCCGCGTCGAGGCCGATTCCTACCGCGAGACCTGGACCCAATACGACCCCGAGCTGCTCGAGCGGGAGCAGCTCCCCAAGGAACGGCGCCGCGGCTTGCGGCACGTGCCGGCAACAGACTCTGGGCATCTTGGCTCAGCAAATCAACCGCGAACCGAAATCCACCGATGACCGCCCGCTCATTTTTTCTGCGCACGCTTTCGCATACGACGCCTCTTGTTGGCGGCAACTCTGGCGTCGGCTTTCTCTTTCGGCACTGTGGCGAGGACGCACAGTGCCTTGGTGAACTTGTCCATAGTGAACTTGTCGATTCCAGGCGGCTTTGGTTCGGTCATCCGTGAGACTCCGCAGTTAGTTCAAACCCATGAATCCAGCCGCCTTCCTCCAGCGCGGCCTGGATTCGCTGGCGCATGAACCAAGTCGTTTTTTGAGGACGGCCGATGGCGCGACCCAACTCGTAATCGCTCACGCCGTTTTTGCAGTTGACCACAACCCACAGCACGATCATCCAGTGGTCGAGCGTGACCTTGCTCGATTCAAAAGCCGTGCCCTTCGTCAGGCTGGTTTGCTGCCGGCACTTCTTGCAGTTGAGCATGTGACGCGTTTTAATCTCGCCAACATCATTGCCCCTGGCCCCGCACGCTGAGCAGACCAGCACACCGTCGGGCCAGCGGATCGAACGCATCAGGTC
>JAKEHX010000567.1 GCA_022614795.1 Planctomycetaceae bacterium
CTGCTCCTCAAGTTGATGCCCCTCCGCCGCCAGATCGGCGATGCGCGCGGCAAGGACCGGTTCGGACGAAATCACGTAACCGACGCCAGCGGTCGCGATGTAACCGTCCAGCCCGTCCAGGTTGCTTGGAGCTAGCGACGCTGGGCCTTGGCCCGTTCCAGGGCACGGCGGCGTTGGCGGCGGGCGCGTTGGGCGACGGCGGCGGCCTCGCGTTCGTGGGCGCGATAGGTGCGGATGGCCTGGGGATGAGCGGCGGCCCAGACATCAGGCAGCAGGTTGGCTGGATCCGTGTCGCCAATCGCCAGCCGCTCCAGCACGTCGCGCAGATAGGCCCACACGTCCAGGTCGTGCCGGGCGGCGCTGGTGACCACGGTGTAGAGGATCGCAGCCCGCGGCCCCGCCTCTTTGCTGCCCACGAAGAGCCAATTCTTGCGGCCGATCGTGAGGGCCCGTAGATCTCTTTCGACGGCGTTATTGTCGATGGGCAGCCGGCCGCTCTGCACGTAGTTTGTCAGTTCCTCCCATTGATTGCCAAGATAGCCCAGCGCCTCGCCCAACTTCAGCTTCGGCAGCGCGTGAACCGATTGTTGGTCGGCCCAGGCGCGAAACTTGGCGAGTAGCGGCACCGCCTCCGCCTGCCGCAGCGCCTGCCGCGCTTGGGCCGTGAGGTCACGCGCCCGATCTTCAATGTCGTAGAGCTGCTGAAAGTAACCGAGCGCCTCAGCAGCCAGGCTTGGATGCGACGATTTGGCCTCGTCGAACTTGCGCCGCGCATGGGCCAGACAGCAGCTCGCGCGAATTCGCGCGTTGCCGAGGTACACGCCGCCGTCCACGCCATACGCATCCACCTTCACCCAGCCCTGGTAAGCGTCAAGGAACTCTCGCGGTCCATCGCGGCTATGGCTCTCATGGAAGTCGAACACGTTGTAGGGCGCGGTGTCTGGCCCGCGATACAGCCAGAAGCGAGCTTGTCGCACACCCGCGGGATGCGCCGGATCGAGCAGCCGCACCGGCGTGTCGTCGGCGCCCAGCCAATCGCTGGCCAACAGCCGCTGCTTGAGGAGCAGAGCCAAGGGCGCCAGTAAAAAGGCCGCACTGGCCATGATCTCGCACAACGTGGAGCGGCTCAGCTCGATTCCTGCGCGGGCCAGCACGTCTTGCTGGCGATAGAGTGGCAAGTGGTCGCAGGTCTTGCTGGTGACGACCTGGGCGACCATGCCAAAGTCAAACCGGCCGCCGGGCACCGGACCGGGCGGAGTTTCGGCTTGTTTCACGCCACCGTGCTTCTTGGGGCAGGCGTATTTGGGCGTGACGAAGACCTTCATCACGATCTTGGCCGGGCGGTAATCGACCCGCTCCGTGCGGTCTTCGCCGATTTTTACCATCGGCTCGCCACAGCAGTCGCAGATCCGCTCGGATTCGGGTACGTCCAGGGGCACTTCTTCCCGCGGCAGATGCGCGGGCAGTTCGCTCCAGCCATGCCCCTGACGACGCCGGCGGTAAGTAATCTCTTCTTCAGCCGCTGCGGGCAGTTCGGGAGTTGGCGCCTCGCCATCGGCCGGCTGCTCGAATAAGCGGCCCTGGCCGGGGTCTTCGAATCGCTCACTGCGGCGGCCGAACAGATAGCGCTTAAAGAGTTCCAGTTCCGCCTGCAGCTTTTCGATTCTCGCACGCTGCTCCTCGCAGGCCACCGCGGTCTCGGCCAGCACACTCTCGGTGTGAGCTAATTGGTGACGCGCTGCGACTAGCTCGCGCTGACAAGCTTCCAGGTCGCTGGGCAAAGAGGCGTCCGTGCTCATGCCCTATGAAACGCACGACGAGGCCGTTTGGTTCCGCCCAGCGAAGAAATTTTTTCGTGAGCGGCTAGTGCCTACGACACCGCGGGTGTGACGGGTGGAGCGGAGCGTCAGCCCGCGTGCCGATAACGCTTCCGCTGCCGTGTCTGGGATAGATCGATGCCGCCCAAGAGCAGCGCTAACTGCGCCGACGAGAGCACGATCGAGTCTCCGCTGCCCGAGGGTGCCGCGAACGTTCCGCGTTCCAAACGTTTATAGACGATCAACATGCCATCCCCCTCCCAGATCAGCAGCTTCACGCGGTCACGGCGCTTGTTGAGGAACACGAACAGATCGCCGGACAGCGGATCTTGACGGAGCACTTCCAGGACCACGCCGTGTAAACCATCAAACCCTTTTCTCATGTCGATGGCGGACCGGCAGAGGAAGATGCGAACCTTGGTCGGGACATTCAGCACGTCGGCCGCTCCTCATGCACGACGCTCGGCAACACCGCGTGGATCGCCGCGGTCACCAGTTCCAGCGGCGCGTCCGCTGGCAAGCTCAGTACGGCTCCACCTGGCAGTTCGATGCGGACACCGACCGCTGCGCTCGCGGGCGTCGGCAACTCGACTGGCACGAACAGCGAAGACCGCGGCTTCATTCCTCGCAAACGCCGCCGCCAAGCATAGAACGAAGCCGGAGAGACACCTTCCTGGCTGCAAAACTCTGCAATCGATAACCGGCTCCCCCGCTGCTTCGAAATCCGCCGCTCCCACGACAACGCCAACTCTTCATTCGCCGCCCGTCCCATGACCCATCCTCCGCTGCCAGGGAATTTTGAAATCCCCCGCAGCCTACACCACGCGCCAAGGATGGTTGGGCCGGACGGTTACGGGCCTCTATCGATTCTGTCGCACGTGCAACACATGCGAATTGACTTCCTTCAGGCCGAGGGACGCGCTGCCTTGGCTGCAGCAGCCGAATCGACC
>JAKEHX010000568.1 GCA_022614795.1 Planctomycetaceae bacterium
GACACCAACATGCGCGGCCAGGACCTCACGCAGCTCACGGCCAAGGTGCTGCGGATCGACGTCGATCATCCCGACCCCGAACTGGTAAAGAGCGGCCGGCACTACCGCGTGCCAGCCGACAACCCGTTCGTCGGGCAGAAGGAAATTGTTCCCGAGACGTGGGCCTATGGCCTGCGGAACCCGTGGCGGATCACCGTCGATCCGCGGACCGGCCATGTCTGGGTCGCCCAGAACGGGCAGGACCTCTGGGAGCAGGTCTATTTCGTCCGCAAGGGAGACAACTACGGCTGGAGCACGTACGAGGGGAGTCATGTGTTCTACGCCGACCGGAAGCTCGGTCCGCATCCGCACGTCCTGCCGACCGCCGAGCATCACCACACCGAGGCCCGCTCGCTGACCGGCGGCGTCGTCTATTACGGCAGCAAACTGCCCGAGCTGGTCGGGGCGTACATTTACGGCGACTATTCGACCGGCCGCATCTGGGCGATCAAGCACGACGGGACGAAGGCGACCTGGCACAAGCTGATTGCCGATACGTCCTTCGCCATCAGCGGCTTTGGGATCGATTCGCGCGGCGAGCTATTGGTGGCCGATCACCGCGGCGATGAGCAGGGGGCGCTTTATTACCTGGAACCGACGCCGGCCGATGTGCTGCCGAGCAAGTTTCCGCGGAAGCTGAGCGAGAGCGGGCTGTTCTTGGACGTGGCAAAACACGCCATGCAGCCCGGCGTCATTCCCTACTCCGTCAATTCGCCCCTTTGGTCCGACGGGGCCCATAAGGAGCGGTTCATCGCCATTCCGCACAAGGAAGGCGTCGATATGCGAATCGGCTTCACGACCAATCGGGGCTGGAATTTTCCCGATGAAACCGTGCTGGTGAAATCGTTCGCGCTCGAAACGACCGCGGGCGACCGCACGAGCCGCCGCTGGATCGAGACGCGGTTCCTGACGCGGCAGCAGGGGGAATGGGCCGGCTATTCGTATGTCTGGAACGACGAGCAGACCGACGCCGAATTGGTGCCGGCCGAGGGGCTCGATCGCGAGTACGAGATTCGCGTGCCCCGGTCGCGGGAGTACCCGGACGCACTGAAACGTCAAACGTGGCACTACCCCAGCCGGACCGAGTGCATGGTCTGCCACAGCCGGGCGGCCAACTGGGTATTGGGCCTGACCGAGCTGCAAATGAACCGCGAGCACGACTACGGCGGCGTGACCGATCACCAGTTCCGCGTGCTCGAGCACCTGGGAATGCTGAAGAGCGGCTACGAGGCAGATGCCGTGAATTTCCTCAAGGAGGATTTGAAGAAGGAAGGCCTAAGCGAGGACGAGGTCAACAAGCAGGTGAAGCAGATGGGGCACAAAGGTGGCCAGCGATCCGCTCGCGAATCTTCGATGTTGTCTGGCCCGCCGTCGCGTTATCGCAATCTGCCCGATCCATACGCCGCCGCCGCGCCGCTGGAGTCGCGGGTGAAGTCGTACCTGCACGCCAACTGTTCGATCTGCCACGTCGAAGCCGGCGGCGGCAACGCCCAGATGCAGCTCGAATACACGACCGAGCTATCGAAGATGGGCCTCCTCGACGTAGCCCCGCTGCATCACAAGTTCGGCCTTACCGACCCCAAGCTCATCGCCCCCGGCCACCCCGAGCGCTCCGTCCTCCTGCACCGCCTCAGCCACCGCGGCCTCAACTCCGGCCAGATGCCCCAACTGGCGACGAACATCGTCGATGAAGCAGCGGTGAAGCTGGTGGAGGAGTGGATCCGGTCGCTGAAGGTGCAATAGAGTCGGCCGCAGCTTGAATGTAATGCAGCGTCCCAATGGCCAAAAAGCAGCTATACTGAATTAGCCAACGATCAGCGCGAGGTGATTACATGGTGCTACCGGGCCACGTCCGAAATGGGGTGATCGTCCTCAACGATCCCATTGCGCTCCCGGAAGGCACGGCAGTGCAAGTCGAAGTCGTGGCGCCGACTCGAGGTACGGCGAACGGGCGCAGCCTATATGACGTGCTTCAGCCGCTGGTTGGCCAGGCGCCGGACTTGCCCGCCGATGCCGCGCAAAACGTCGATCATTATCTGTACGGTCATCCGAAGTCATGAGCGGCGTCCTGGTCGATACGTCGTTCTTCGCCGCGCTGCTTAGCCCCCGTGACGCCTTGCATCAGCGAGCCGTCGAGCTCTCCCAGCAGGCCTGGGATGAGCGTGTGACGACAGAGTTCATTCTTCTGGAGCTGGCGAATTTCCTGGCGAAGTCTTCGGTGCGAAATCTGCTGCCCGATTTGGTTCAGCGATTGTACGATGATCCGGCCACGACGATCGTGCCCTGCACCACCGAGCGCTTCCAGCGAGGCTTGGTGCTTTATGCGTCGCGGCCCGACAAGCAGTGGTCGTTGACCGATTGCATTTCATTTCAGGTCATGACCGAGCGCGGACTTAGCGAAGCGCTGACGTACGACCGTCATTTTGAGCAAACCGGGTTCAAGGCACTCATGCGCTGAGTGAGCGACACCGGCATCCCGCTGCACCTCGACGTTCAGCTTGCGTATCATTGCGCCTGGGCCCCCCGAGCGCACTATCCTCCTGCACCGCCTCTCCCACCGCGGCCAGAACACCGGCCAGATGCCGCAACTGGCGACGAACCTCGTCGAAGAGCAGGCCGTGAAGGTGGTGGAGGAGTGGATTCGGTCGCTGAAGCCGTAGGACAGGCGTCTCGCTTGTCACGAGCATGAATAAAGCACAGCATTACCTCTGCCCAAGCAGCAGCCATACCGAAATAGTCACTTCCGAAATGGGGTGATCCATAGGAGGGACCAATACGATGCGACGAATTCGCTATTCGGTTGCGGCCAGTTTGGATGGATTCATTGCGGGGCCGCAAGGGCAATTCGATTGGATCATCATGGACCCCCAGATCGACTTCGAGGCCTACTACCAGCAGTTCGACACGGTCCTGATGGGGCGGCGGTCGTTCGAAGTTGCTGGCGGCAGCGCGTGGGGGCATGGGATGCAAACACTGGTCATCTCGCGAACACTCCGTCAAGAGGACCATCCGGGAGTGACCATCGTGGGCGATCGCGTGAAGCAGACGTTGACCGCCCTGCGAAAGAAGCCGGGCAAAGACATCTGGCTCTTCGGGGGCGGCGTGCTGTTTGGCAGCCTGCTGGAGATGGGGCTAGTGGACACCGTCGAAGTCGGCCTGATCCCCGTCCTCTTGGGCGATGGCATTCCCCTCCTCCCGGCGCCGTTCAGACGGACCAGGTTGAAGCTGACAAATCACAAAATCTACAAGTCAGGAATCGTCGGGCTGGAATACAGCGTCGAGCAAGCCGCATCGGTTCGCGCCAGTCGCAAAACCAAGCCGACTGCACGCAAGACGAAGCCCCGCCGATCTGGAAGACGATCGCCAGCGAAGCGCTAGCAGCAGAGTTTCATGCAAACCGCGCGAGGAGGCCCATTCGTATGCGCCGCAAAGTCCTGGCCCAAAGCCAAGTGCACCCCGTCTCGAAACTGGTCGCGGCCGTGGAAGACGATGGCATGTCGGGGTACCTCTATGTCGCCAAGACGGGCAAGACCAAGCGAAACCTCGAATTTCTGTGGATCTACAACCGCGGCAAAACGCCGACTGATGATGAGGCGATTGCCAAAGGAGCCAACCAGCACTGGGCAGCTTGGAAAGGCTGCGCGGGGCCCGATGCCCGTTGCCCGGAGCCGGAGAAGTCGGCTTGGACGTTCTTGTGGTCCGATGACGGCGAGGCGGTGGCTTTGGCACAGGACGGCAAGCTGGTGTGCTATCTGGATGGTGAGCACGAGTGCTTCTGCCGGCATTTGATTGATGAATTTCAGTGGTGCATGCCGTGGGAAGAGGAGGCATATCGCCGGGTCGTCGATGCCATCCGGCCGGCAACCGCCTTCGACCGCAAGGCCGACCGGCTGACGCCCAAGGCGATCAAGAGCGGCAACTGTCATCTGGAACTTGAGCCGCTGCCGCCCGAGGCCGATCCGCTGCGATTCGGGCGGGCCAAGCGCGAAGAGAAGCGCGTGCTGGCCGACCACGTGAAGCATCCGATCTGGGTCAGCGCCCACGACGACCGACACGACGAAGAGTGGTATAAGCCGATCGTCAGCACGACCGATGTCAGCGAGCAGGTGATCGAGTTCGACGTGCCGATCATTACGGTGAAGCTGGCGGGGACCGACCTTGTTGGGACGGCGTATTACTGGGCAGAAGGCGACGCAATCTCGGATGTGCTTCTGTGGGTCGATCGGCGGTGGCGGCGGCTTGTCGAATTGCCAAAAGTGAAGTATCCCGCCGTGCTTGTGTCGATGCCTGCGATCCGCGGCGACGACGATGTTCGATTTCGAGTGAAGAAGCGGGGTGACGATGGCGGGGGGCGAATTCGCCCGGCTGCCGGGCGATAGACCGCCCTCCGCGCTATCTTCCCGCCCGCTGGAACTGCCGCCGGCCGTTGCCTTGATTCGCCGCGGGCTTGGGGGGCGAGGTGATGAGCTGGAGGTTGCCCGGGCCGAGCAGGTCGTCAAGCCGGTCGCGCAGCTCCCGCGTTACCGACAGCCGTGTGCGGTGGCTCTTGAGATAGACCCGGCTGCCGGAGTCGAGCATGAGGAGAAGCTGAAGCTCGCTATTGCCGGGGTAGGTGCGCACGACCTCGCGCAGCCGTTCGAGGGCGTCGGGGCCGTGCTGGTCTTCGCGGACGCGGACGACGATGCCGGTGGTGTAGCGTGAGTCGAGCTGGTCGAGCTCGATGAGTTCGTTGACGATCAGGTTGGCCTCGTCGCCGCCGCGGCGGTCGATCACTCCGCGGACGACGAGGATGCGGTCGGGCGTGACCAGGTGCCCCATGTCGGCGAACTGCTCGGGCCAGAGGATGCAGCGGATCGTCCCTTCGACATCTTCCAGGTCGAACATGGCATAGCGCGACGGCTTGCCGGGCTGCGGATTCTTGGTGTTCGAGAATTTGATCGCCGAGAGCATGCCGCCGAGGATCACCTCGTCGCGCTCTTTGACTGCGGGAATGTCGGCCGTGGTGTGCGAGCAGTACGTGGCGAGGGTGCGCTTATGTTCGTCGAGCGGATGGCTGGTCAGGTAAAAGCCCAGGACTTCCTTTTCCTTCTGGGCCCGCTCGCGATCGGGCCATTCGGGAACGTCGGGCAGGGCGGCGGACGATTTGGCCGCTGGCTCATCGTCGCCTCCAAAGCCTCCGAACAGGGATTTTTGCCCGCTGCGCTTGTCGGCGGCGAGCGACTGGCCGGCTTGGACGGCCCGATCGACAATCGCGGCGAGCTGGGCGCGGCGAGCGCCGAAACTGTCGAAAGCGCCCGCCTTGATGAGCGTCTCGATGGTGGCCTTGCTGGCCCCAGAGCTATCGACCCGCTCGCAGAAATCGTAAAGGTCCTGGAAGGGGCCGCCGGCTTTGCGAGCGGTGGCGATGGCCTCGCCCGCGCTCCCGCCGCAGCCCTTGATGGCCGACAGGGCGAACTGAATCTTGCCGCCGACGACGGCGAAATCGACCTGCGAGCGATTGACGTCGGGGGGCAAGACCTCGATGCCCATCCGCTCGCAGTCCTCCAGGTGCTCGACGAGCGAATCCTTGGTCTTGAAATTGCGGCCCTGAATATCGCCCGACAGAAGCGCCGCCATGAACTCGACCGGCCAGTGGGCCTTGAGATAGGCGGTCATGTAGGCGATCAGGGCGTAGGCGGTCGAATGCGAGTTATGGACAACGAAGCCATCGGCGACAAAGTTGTGATCTCGGTCAACGGTCAGGTCGTAGGTATCCTGAATGCCGGCAGGCTCGATCGAGCACACTGTATCCCAATAGAGATCGGACTCGGCCAATCGCAAGAGGCGCGGCGAGGAGAAGTACTTCGCCAGTTTAGCCATCGTGCTACGGCGAAATCCCCGTTTAAGTTTCGATCCGCGTCCAACAAACTCCTTCATCGAGACGCCCGCGCGGACCTCGAGTTCGTCCCACGTGAGACCTGCGGCACGGCGCTCCTCGTCAATCCAGCGGCGCACTTCCCCTGGCACGGTGTCTTTGCTCGTCAAGTCAGGGCGAAGCGCGTTAAGATATTCCCGAAACCGAGTAACTTGCGGCTCCCGTCCCAAGGCGTGGGGCGTAACCCGCCGCAGGAAGTTGGCGACGGACTCGCTCCCAATTACATGCACCGTGTAGCCGGGCCGCTCGCGCCGCTCGCCGCGGTAACGGTAACGGAACAGTTTCGCATGTACTCGGCTGACGATGCCGAGGCGCAGCAAGAGCAACTGCACATCGCGGGCAAGTTGGGCCGACGACGTGGCGTAATAGGGCATTTGGCCAGACGCTCCGACGAACCCGTCTCCCGACCAAAGGCGGCCCAGAAGCAGTTCCAAATCTTGATCGCAGAGCGCGAAGCACTCGCCGGGCAGACGCTTCGCCGCGGCTTTAAGGCCCAGGATCCCCATAGACTTTGCCCAGGCGAACGCGCCACTGCGAGTTGCAGGACGAGGTTCTGCGACTGCCGTATCCGTCGAGGAGAGCCGCGCATTCCAGGGAGTTTGGCCGGGCCGAAAGCGCGCGTCGCGTCCTGTGCTGACGCATACTTCGAATCGCGGCCCACGTTCAGAAACGCGGGCGGAACTCGCCGGGAACTGCTCGACGGCCTCCACGAAATCGTCTACAAGCTCGCGGCAGTTGTTGTAGAAATACAAGCACGTCGGATGGCACGTGTTCCCTTCGGAAAGCAATCCAGCCAGCGCGATCAATTTGTGGGCGGGCCAGTGCTCACCATTGCTGACGGTCAGCTTCCGCGGAGCTGCGATCCGATCGCCAGGCGCCAGATCTTCGAGAATCGTCCAGCCATCCAGCGTCCGCAGCGGATGATTGCCTGTCGCCGTGATCGTTGTGCCGCGCTTCGTTGTCAGGCGATAGACGCGCTTCCGGCCGTTCCAAAGCACGTCGGTGACGCGCCGCGGGTGCAGTTTGCCGTCGTCGGCCAACGCGTGAATCATCCACGGTCGCCGGTTGTGAAAAAGGCCCTCGACGGTCGTCCGCTCGCCGGTTTCGGCGTGCACGATCATCGTTTCGCCAACAATGCACTTATTAAATCCGTAACCCGCGAACTTGATGATCAGGTTCCAGAAGTCCTCGGCCTGGCTGGCCCTCAGCCCCTTGGCCACGCTGCCGGCGACGAACTGCTCGCGACTCTTGGCGATGATGTCTTCCTTCTTCTTGCTGATCGCCTTGATACAGGTGTAGGCGGAGGCCAGGTCGATGCCGCCCAGCTCGTTCAGAATCCGCATCACCTGCTCTTGATAGACCATCACGCCGTTCGTTTCGGCGAGGATCTTCTCGCAGATCGGGTGGATGTATTCGGCTTGCTGGCGGCCGTGCTTGACGGCGACGTAATCGGCGACCATGCCCCCTTCGAGCGGGCCGGGGCGATAGAGGGCGTTGGTCGCGATGATGTCCCGGAAGTGGTCGGGCTTCATCTTGGTGAGCAGATCGCGAATGCCGCCGCTTTCGAGCTGAAAGATGCCCTTGGTCTCGCCGCGCGCCAGGAGGGCGAACGTCTTCTTGTCGTCGAGCGGGAATTTGTAGGGATCGATCCTTTGGCCGGTCGTCTCTGCGATCAGCTCGACGGCCCGGCTGAGGATGGTCAGGTTCCGCAGTCCGAGAAAGTCCATCTTCAGAAGGCCGGCCGCTTCGACGTCGCCCATCGACCACTGCGTGATGATGTCGGTCTTGCCGGTGACGCGGCAGAGCGGGACGTACTCGGTCAGGGGCTTGTCGGCGATCACGACGGCGGCGGCGTGGGTGCCGACGTTGCGGGCCAGCCCTTCGATCTTGCGGGCCAGGTCGAGCACCTGCCGCACGTCGGGATCGGCGCTATACGCGTGCTTCAGGTCGTCGCTCACCTTGAGGGCCTGGTCGAGCGAAATGCCCAGCGTTTCGGGGACCATGGCCGTGAGCTTGTTCACGCGATCGAGCGGCACGCCAAGCACGCGGCCGACGTCCTTGATCGCCGCGCGGGCGGCGAGCGTGCCAAACGTGCCGATCTGGGCGACGTTGTCCTCGCCGTACTTCTCCTTGACGTAGCGGATGATCTCGCCGCGGCGGTCCTTGCAGAAGTCGATATCGATGTCGGGCGCTTCTATGCGGTTGAGATCGAGGAACCGCTCGAAGAGCAGGTCGTACTTGACGGGGCAGACGTGGCTGAGGTACAGCGCGTAACAGACAAGCGCCCCGACGCCGCTGCCGCGGGCGGTCGCGGGCACGCCATGCTCGCGGGCGTGGCGGACGAAATCCCAGCAGATCAAAAAGTAATTCGGAAAGCCGAGCTTGTTGATCACGTCCAGCTCGCGGTCGAGCCGCTCGAGGACCAGCGGCGCGAGCTGCCCGCCGGGGCACATTTCGTCGTCGCCGGCGTAGCGCTCGGCCAGGCCGGCCAGGCACAGCTCGCGGAGATAGTCCTCGGCTGTTTTTTCGGGGGGCAACCGGAAGACGGGAAAGTGCCGTTTCCCCAGGTCCAGGTCGATGCTGACCGAATCGGCGATTTCCTGGCTGCGGGCGACGGCGTCTTCCAGGCCGGGAAAATGGGAGTACATCTCCTCGGGCGAGCGGAGATAGAACGAGTCATTCTCCATCTTCATCCGGTTGGTGTCGGTGCGGAATTTGCCTGTGTTGATGCAAAGCATCACGTCCTGGGCTTCGGCGTCGCTTTGATCGATGTAGTGGGCGTCGCTCGTGGCCACCAGCGGAATGCCCAGATCGCGGGCCAGATCGACGGCTGCTTCGAGCGCCAGCCGCTGGATTTCGACCCCGTTGTTCATGATCTCCAGGAAATATCGCTCGCCGAACAGGTCGCGGAACCAGCGGGCGATTTCGGCCGCTTCATGCAGGTCCTTGCGGTCGGCCCCGTGGCCGCGCAACAGGGCTAGGCTCAACTCGCTCGATACGCAGCCGGAAAGGCAGATGAGCCCCTCGCTATGTACCGCGAGCAATTCCTTGTCGATCCGCGGCTTGTAGTAGAAGCCTTCGAGCGATGCAGCCGAGGCGAGTTTGACGAGGTTCCGAAAGCCCGTGCGGTTCTGGGCCAGGAGCGTCAGGTGATAGCTCGCTTCCTTGCTGTTGGCTGCGTCTTTCCTTTCGAACCGGCTGCCGGGGGCGATGTAGGCCTCGTAGCCGATGATCGGGTTGAGGCCTTCGTCCCTGGCTTTTTTGTAGAACTCCAAGGCCCCGTGCAGATTGCCGTGGTCGGTGATGGCCAGGGCGTTCATGCCGTGGTCCTTGGCCCGTTTGACCAGGGCGCCGATTTCGCTGGCGCCGTCGAGCAGGCTGTAGTGCGAGTGGCAGTGGAGGTGGACGAAGGGGCGGGGAGCGGGCATCGAGCAATCCTTGCTGTGAGTGGGGCGAGTGAAGAGGCGATTATAGCCGCGGAGCCAACTGGCTGGGCGGGGCGAAGCACTCAGTACCGAGTACTCCGTACTGAGTACTGGGCACTCGGAATCTGGCTGCCGTGCCGCCAAGTCCGACTCGGGACAAGCGAGACGCTTGTCCTACGGTTACGCAATCCGGCTGGTCAAGCCACCGTCGATGACGATCGTTTCGCCCGTGATGTAGTCGCTGGTGACGAGCAGGGCGACGACCTCGGCCACTTGCTCGGGCGTCCCTTCACGGTGCAGGGGAATGCGATGCTTCAGGTTCAGCTCCTTGCGTTCGGGGGTCATGTCGGCGTGGAACCGCGTGCGAATGACGCCCGGTGCGACGCAGTTGACACGGATGTTGTCGTCGGCCAGGTCGCGGGCCAGGCTGCGGGTGAATTGCGGCAGGGCGCCTTTGGCCGTGGCGTAGGCAATTGCGCCCGGTACGCCACGAATGCCCGCCGTGGAAGAGACCGTGATGATGCAGCCCTCGCCGTGCTTCTTCAGGTGCGGCAGGGCGGCACGGGCCAGGTAGTAATTGGCGTTCACGTGCAGGTCCATCGTGTACCGCCACTGCTCGGGCGTGACCTCCTCGATTTTTCCGGGCGACGGGCCGCCGGCGTTGTGCACCAGCACGTCGAGCCGGCCGAAGTGGGCGGCGGTCTTGGCGACAACATTGGCGCAGTCGTCGGGCCTGGACATATCGCCGGCCAGGAGCAGGATGCCGCGACCCAGCGCCTGGACCTGTTTCGCCAGGGCGTCGGCCGGCTGGTCCAGATGGCGCGCGACGACCGAAACGTCGGCGCCGCGGCGGGCGAGGTCCAGGACGATCGCGGCGCCGATGCCGAGCGTGCCGCCGGTAATGAGGGCTGTCTTGCCAGTGAGGTGCATGACTGGACCTTCTAAAATGCGACCCTATCGGGAGGCTTACGCCTCCCGCTCGCCTAGTCGACTTCGGCCGCCTGCTGCATGCGGCGGGCGATCACGTCGGCGCTCAACCGGATGATCTCGCCTTCGACGTTGCTCTCAGCCGGCAGCAGCTCGTCGCCGGACGAGTGCCCGGGAAGCGTCCATTTCACCACGAACGCGCCGATCTGGATCCCCTGGCCTTCATAAACCGGCGGCCAGAATTCCTCGCCGCGGCGGGCCAGAAGCCGGGCCAGCATCCGCGTCGCCCGGCCCGAGAAGCCGCCCAGCGCCATTTCCATGTGCCCCTGCGACTCGCGGTGAATGTAGAACACAAACGCCGCGTCGCTTTTGGCCGCGTCCCACGGAGCACAGCCCCAATCGCCGTTGGCCTTTTCGTACCAGATGCCGGCTTCTTTCGTTGCCTGGCCGCGGGCCGCCAGCCGCAATCCGCCGCAGCACGACGGCGGCTGCGGGTCGGTTTCGCGGTATCGCAGGAAGACCGGGCAGCTGCGCTTGCTCGCCGCGGGCAAGCCGTCTTGCGACTCGAACGGCGCGCAGCCGAAGGCATTGGCCAGCAGCAATTCGACCATCGGGTTGCTCTTGATGCTGCCCAAGCAGACGAGGGCCTTGTCGCCGGCGGTGCCCGTGAACGACTCATAGCGCGTGCGGGCCATGGCCCAGCATTCGTCGGGATTGGCCTGGCCGGGAGACCAGACGAGCGTCTGGTGCAAGTGCTCGGGATGCGGGTCGGCAGGGGGAGCGAGCGGCCGGCCGTTCCCTTCGGCACTTTCCTCGGCGGGTGCGGCGACGCGGCGGTGCTGGGCCGTGCCTCCGAGCGTGGTCACTCCCGAAAGCAATTCGCCGAGCAGCACCGAGTCGGAGGCGACCACCCACGCGTCGTCGAGCGATTCCTCATCGCCGCGCCGCACTCCCAAACACAGCACCAGCCGCTTGCGCCGGGCGAGCAGCTCCCAAAAGTGCTCCGGCTCGACGCCGAACAACCGGCCGGGCAGTTCCTCGGCGGCGGCGTAGCCGCGGTCGATCAGGAATTCGCAGAGCTTCGAGAGGGCGTCGAGCGGAACGTACTTGATCTCGTTCTTCAGAAGCGAAGCGACTTGATGCCGGTCGAGGCCTGTGAACTCGCAGATGTTCTTGATCGTGCCGGGGCGTTTCCGCGGATCGGGCATGTGCCCCACCACCTCGGCCAGCCGAAACGAGTAACGCATATCCGCCTCCCTGGCGATTACCGACCCCGCGGGTGCCACTGCTGGCTTGCCCAGCAGTGCCGTCTCCCCCAAGTGCCCCCGTGTGGCGACAGCATGATTCAAGCACTGTGGGCAAGAAGTCCACGTTAGACGGCCATCCTTGACGCATGCTGCCGCAGGATCAAAGGCCGCTATTGCCCACAATTCGGCGAATAGCGGCGTCTCATCCGCTGTAGCGGTTATAGTCGCTAAGGTAAGAACAAGCAACCATAGCGGTTATCGAGAACCCTTGATGTCGTCGGGCGAGGGTGTGATGCCGTCGGGGCCGGCTGACCAAATGCGGAAGTCTTCTTGGCCCAGGATTTCGTACTGATAAGGCTTGCCCCAGGGGTCGGCGGGAACTGGCATGTGGAGATACGGGCCCTTCCACTTTTCGGCGGCGGCGGCGTCGGCAGGGGCCGTCAGCAGGGCATCCAGGTTGGGTGGGAGCGAGCCCAAATTGAGCTGATAAAGCTCGACCGCATTTTCGAGCATGTCGATTTGCGAGCGGGTAGCTTCGCTGAGCGCGCTGGACTGAACTCCGCGAAAACCAATCCACGCGACGAAGGCCGCGCTCAAGACGACCACAAGGCCCACAGCGAGCAGGGCGACGATCAGCCCCACAATACATCCCCACGGGCCGCGATTGGGCGATTGGCCGCCTGGCGACTGGTTCATGCCCGTGATTCTAGCGGAAAACGCGCTTGCGCGGCCATCAAAACAATTGACTGGGGCTGCCGAACACCCTGACCAATGGTCAGAGCTTTAATTAGCGCCCTCGCACCAGCACGTTCCGCTTGTTGAGATAGTCGATCAGCACTTCACTCATCGAGCGGCCCGTATCGACGATCACCCGTTCGCAGCCGTTGCGCTGGGCGATCTCGCCTAGTGCATCGTTGTGGCGCTTGACGGCAGCCAGATAGCCGCGGCGCAGGTCGTCCGTCTGGGCCAACAGCTCGTCGGGCTCTTCGAGGCCGATGAACTTGACCATGCCGTCCAGCTCGAACGCCAGCTCGTCGTGGTGCATGACCTGAAACAACACCACTTCGTGCTTGCTGTACCGCAGCCGCTGAAGCACGGGCTCCAGCTCATCGAGGTCCGTGAAGAAGTCGGAGAAGAGCATCACGATTTCGCGGCGGCCCAGGCGCGCGGCGATGTCGTTGAGGCAAGCCGCCATCGCCGTTTTCTCGACCGGCTGGAGCTGGTCGAGGTGCTCGGTCATCCGCACGATCTGGCTCATCGAGTTGCTGGGAAGGACGAATCCGCGGACGTGATCGTCGAATGTGAGCAGCGAGACCTTGTCGCTCTGGCGAATGACCGAATAGCCGAGCATGGTCGCCATCTGGGCCGCGTAAAGCAGCTTTTGCTCGCGGTCTTCGCCGTAGCGCATCGACGCGCTCACGTCGAGGAGCAAGTGGCAAACAAAGTTCGTCTCCAGCTCGTATTGCTTGACGAAATACTTCTCGCGCGTGAAATAGACGCGCCAATCGACGTGCTTGGGATCGTCGCCCGGCACATACTCGCGGTGGCCGGCGAACTCGACCGCAAAGCCCGACAGCGGCGATTTATGCGCCCCGGCCAGGTTGCCGATCACCAGGCCCGCCGGCTCCAAATGACGATCGGCGACGTGGCCGAGCACGTCGGGGTCGAGGTAGCGGGAGAGGATGGAGTGGGGCATGGCAATACCAGTTCAGGTTGGTGCATAGCGGATGATGCCGGTGACTCGATCAAAATCACTGTCGTTGCTGGCAAGATTGGTAATACCTGCCGCCTGCATCACGGCGATGGCCATCGCGTCGCTGCTGAGCAGCCCCCATCGCCGACTAACTTCCGCAGCCGCCAGATTCAACGGAGCAGCAATCGTCAGCACATTCACCTTCGAGTTGAGAATAGTCTCCACGGACGTCTTGAACAAAGCCAGCTTTTGAATCTCGCTGGCGTTCTTGCGCAATCGGTACGCGATGCCCGCCAGCGGCCAACCAAACTGAGTAATGGCTTCAATGGCCATCAACCGGTGGGCCACTTCGGTAACGATGTGCGTTGACGTAACGCCGCGAACATCCTGCCGCTCTACGCGGTCGAGCAATCCTCTGCACGTCGTTCCGTAACTCGAGTCGGCAGCGAAATGATAGACGAACGTGTTCGCATCCAAGAACACGATGGACCCGCTGACAAGGTCGGCGAAGATCATTATCGCTCCAGCGGGTCGAATTCAGGGTCTTCGGCAATTCTGCGCAGAGATTCGTGATCGCCGGTCCAACCCATGATCCCGTAGGCTTCAACGAGAGAGGGCGTCCGTGCCTCAACCGTCACGCGCACCGGTTCATGCGGCTTAAGCGGCAATGGATGGGCCAGTTTGAGCGTTCCGTTTTCATACGTGGCATCGACAGTGTGCGTCATTGTGTGTTGGCTCCGCATCTGAATTCTACCTCGGAGTCACACGCAATGGTGCGCTCCGGAGATAACGCGCCATTGAGGTCGTACGACCGTGAGCGTGGCCGGATCCCAATGCCGATCAGCGACGCGGCCGAGCACTTCGGGGTCGAGTAGCGGGACAAGACGGATTGCGGCATCGCTGGCTCTTTGACTACTGAGTTACACTTATGTGCGGGTGCGACTCGCGAAACTGTTCGATAGCCTGCGGGGATACGCGTGTATTGGCAAGACTCACGCGGCGCAGCCGCCATATATGACTCATCATCGTCAAGTCATTGTCCGCGAAGGTCGGTTGCTTGCCGTGCGGGCCCGCCAGCAGAATGATCTGACCGCAGCCCTCATGCAGCGGAACGCCAAATTCGATATCGACGTACGAACCGTCTTTATCGAGCCAAACGAAGCCGCCTTTTGAGGCGACGGCGTTAATTGCCAATCGCTGAGCGCGAGACGTGTGAATCCACCAGCCGCACGCAGCAGCTATTGCCGCCACAACGGACATCAGCACCAACAAGGTGCGGATACTAAACTGGAGTTGTTTGGGTTGCGATGCAACAGACATCGTGCGTATTCAAGTGGAGACCGCGCGCCGTACCCATTGGTCATTGTGGCTTGGTCATTGTGGCTTGGTCATTGTGGCTTGGTCATTGTGGCTTGGTCATTGTGGCTTGGTCATTGGTCATTTGGGTTGCTATGCCGCAGGCTTCTCGTATTTCCGATCCGCCGGAATTGCCTCGAACAGCATGTCAATCAGCTTTTCGCTGTTGAGGCCGTTGGCCTGGGCCGCGTAGTTGCCCGCAATGCGGTGCCGCAGGGCCGGCTTGGCGACCGCTTGCACGTCGGCGACCGTCGCGTGATAGCGGCCGTAGAGAATGGCCCGGGCCTTCGCGCAAGTGACGAGCGTCAGCACGCCGCGCGGGCCGGCCCCCCAGTTGACCCACTTGTTCACAAACTCCGGCGCCTCCTTTTGGCCGGGCCGCGTCGCCCGCACCAAGGCCCAGGCATATCCGAGCACCTGGTCGCTGACCGGCACGCGCGTGACGAGCTTTTGCATCTCCAGAATCTCGTCGCCCGTGAGAACCGCCTGGATGTCTCCCTGCTGGCCGGTCGTAACGCGGCGCGCCACCTCCCATTCCTCGGCGGCCGACGGGTAATCGACCTTGATATAGAGCAGAAAGCGGTCGAGCTGGGCTTCCGGCAGCGGATAGGTCCCTTCCTGTTCCAGTGGATTCTGCGTCGCCAGCACGAAGAACGGAGCCGGCAGCGGATGCATCTTGCCACCCGCGCTGACCTGCCGCTCCTGCATGGCTTCGAGCATGGCGGCCTGCGTCTTGGGGGGCGTGCGGTTGATCTCGTCGGCCAGCAGCATATTGGCGAAGACCGGCCCCGCCAGAAATCGATAAGCCCGCTGATGCGTCTCGGGGTCTTCCTGAATGACCTCGGTGCCGGTCACGTCGCTGGGCATCAGGTCGGGCGTGAACTGGATCCGCTTGAAGGTGAGGTGCAGGCTCTTGGCCAGCGAGCTGATGAGCAGCGTCTTGGCCAGGCCGGGCACGCCCTCGAGCAGAGCGTGGCCGCGGGCAAACATCGCCACGAGCACCTGCTCAATTACCTCGTTCTGCCCGACGATTACTTTGGAAAGCTCGTCGCGGAGGCGGTTGTAGGCCCGCTCGCACCGTTGCACGGCGGCCACGTCGTCGGGATGGGATTTGTCGGTCATCGATTTGCCTCGCTTGTCGTAGGGTGCATGAGCGCAGCGAAATGCACCTTCAACTAACGGTGCATTTCGCTGCGCTCATGCACCCTACAAATGTCTGGCAGGTTGCAAACCCGCCCCTCTAATCCACACTCTCGAAATACCGCCGCAGACGCTCCTCATAGCCGCGCGGCGCCTTGCCGCGGGCCTTCGACTGAATCGCGCTTCGCAGGCTCGGCGGAAGCTTGGCGAACCACGGCTCCTTCTCGAACTTCTGACCGGCGGCGCCAGAATCGCCCGCGCCGGCCTGGCCGCGGCTGTCGGCCTGCGCCGCAGGCGCGGTCTGCAAATCTCCAGGCGGGGCCTTCTGGTTTTTGGCCGAATCGCCCTGCTGCGCAGCGCCGCCAGTGCTCGCCGTCGAACTTGCCTGGCCGGGCATCGGCTGCTGGCCTTGACCTTGTCCTTGGCCGGGCAGTTGACCTTGGCCAGGTTGCTGGGCCTGGCCTGGCTGGCCTTGGCCCTGCGCCGCGGCGGCCATCGCTTGCTGAGCGGCCGCATTGGCTTGCGGGCCGGCGATCTGCTGCGCGGTCACCTCGGGCGATGACGGCACCAGGCCTGTGCCCAGCTCGCCCGATCCATCGCCTTGACCGGGACTCTGACCCTCGCCGGGACTCTGGCCTTGGCCTTGTCCTTCACCCATTGGTTTGCCTTGGCCCTCACCCATCGGTTGACCTTTGCCCATCGGTTTTCCCTGTCCCTGACCCATCGGCTTGCCCTGGCCCATGGGTTGACCCTGGCCATCGGCCGGTTGTGGTTCACCCATCGGCTGGCCTTCACCGGCAGGTTGTCCTTCTCCCATCGGCATTCCTTCGAGCGGCACCGGCATCAAGCGCGAAGCTGCCTCCAACCCTTCGCGGATCGGCCGGTTCGCGACTTCCTCCTGGCCGGAGATTTCCGCGGCCCCTTCACCGGTTGCCCGCTGTGCAGCGGCGAATTCGCCCTGCGCCTGCTGCAACTCTCGAGCGGCTGCCATTTGAGCCTTGCTGGGCATTGGCTGCCCTTCGCCGGCTGGCTGGCCCGCCAACTGCTCGAGTGTCTCGGCTGCCTTGGCGATTTCATCGCGGGCCGCCTGCTGGTCCTTGGCCAGTTCGGCCAGGGCCTCGGCCAGATCCCGATCGCGGCGGAGCTGCTGCTCGCGGGCGGCAAGGTTCGCCGCGGCCCGCTCCATGTTGCGGCCGACCTCAGCCTGCGCTGCCGCTGCCTTGGCCGGAGCGCTGGCCGACTGAGCGCCCTCTTCCGCTGCGTCCTGAGCTTGCTCCAGCGCCGCCGCGGCGCCCGGATCGACCTGGGCCGCCTGATCGGCGAGCTGGCCGGACTTCTGGGCCTCCTGCGCCAGTCCCTCGGCCTGTTTCTTCGCCAGCTCGTTCATCGCTTGCTCGATCTTTTCGCCCGCCTTGGCCAGCGCCTCATCGACCATCTTCTGTGCCGCCTGCGTTTCGCCAGGTTTCTTCGCGTCAATGCTTTCCTTGGCGGTGGCGGCTTGCTGCTTCGCCTGGGCCAGCGCTTCGCCGGCTTCCTTCGCGGCCCGGCCAGCTGGTTCGCCAGCCGCTTCGCCGGCCTCTTGAGCCAGCGCTTGGGCCTCGCCGGCTGCCTCGCCCGCTTTCGCTTGAGCCGCTGCATCGGGCTCGCCGGCCGGCGCTTCAGCCGCCTTCTTCGCAGCGTCTTGTGCCGCTTTCATCGCGTCGGCCAGTGCCGCGCGGGTCATCGCCCGGGCCGCTTCGGCCTTGGCCGGATTGCCCCCCAGCGTTTCCTTGGCCGCTTCGGCGGCACTCTTAGCCGCATCTTTCAATTCCTGACCGATTTCGCTCGGCGCGGCCTTGGCAATCTCGCCCGCCATGTCGGCGACTTCCTGCTGCTCGGAAGCCGCCTGGAGCGGATTGTTCGCCTTGCCCTTGGCGACGTCCTGTGCCGCCTGGTCGGCTTCGCCTTGCTGCGCCTGCGTTTCGGCAATCTGTTTGGCGAGCTGCTTGGCCGCCGCTTCGGCTGCTTTGCCCTCGGCCTTGGCCTGGTCGGCAACTGCTTCGGCGACCTTGTCCTGCGCCGCCTGGAGCTTCGCAATCGCTTCGGCAGGCGTCGCGTCGGCTTCGTCGGATGCCTTTTCGACGGCAGCCCGGGCCGTTTCGACCGGCGCGAGCTGCTCTTCGGCGAGCTTCGCCAGCTCGCCGGCCGCTTTTCCCGCCTCTTTGCGCAGCTCAGCCGCGGCCTTGGTCAGCTGCTCGGCCGCTTTCTCGGCGGCCTGGCTCGTCTTTTTGGCGGCGGGCTTGCCGGCCTCGCCCGGCTGCGCTTTGGCTGCCTCAAGCTGCTTGCCGGCTTCCTCCACATTTGGTTTGGCCTGGGCAAGCATCTGGGCAGCTTCAGGCGCAGTGTTCTTCACCCCTTCCGCGATCTTATTAGTAACTTCGGCCACTTCCTTCTGATCGGCCGCCAACTCGTCGGCCTTTTTCGCTTCCAATCCCTTCTCAGCCGCCGCCTTGCCCGTTTCATCGGCGACCTTTCGCTCGGCGGCAGCGGCCCGCTCGAGCGCCTCGGCCGCGCGGGCCAGCTCGCCCACCTCGACCGCCTTCTGCCGCCGCTTCGTATCGGCCAGGGCCGCTTCGACCTCGGCCTGCGCTTGCTGGATCGCCTCCTGCGCCTCTTCGGTCGCCGCCTGGCGAGCTTCCGCTGCCTGCGGCGCCGTGTCGGCCAGCTCTGCCTGCGCCGCGGCCACCTCTTCCTTGGCGTCATTCAGCTTGGCCTCAACCGCGGCAGGCATGTCGCTGAGCGCGTCGGTCTTGGCCAGCTCTTCCGCCGTCCGCTTCTCGTCGGCTGCGGCCTCTTGCGGATTCTTCTCGGCCTTCGCGGTCGCCTTGGCCTGCTCCTTGGCGGTCACGTCGAGTTGCTTCTTCAGCTCCTCAAGCTTCTTTGCGTCGGCGGCCAGCTCATCAGCGCTTTTGCTCTCCTGCTCCAGGTCAGCCCCCTGCTCGAGCAGCTTCTCGATCTGGGCCAGGTCGCCGATCACCTCTTGCTGCTCATCGAGCGCTTCCTGCTTTTTCTCCTCGAACAGCTTGGCGGTCGCCTCGAACGACGCCGCCTTGGCCTGCTCCTGCAAGGGCTCGGTCGTCGGATATTTCGACAGGGCCTCGGCCAGCTTGCCCAGGTCCTTCTGAAGCTGCGTCTGCTGCTCGATCAGCGGCTCGGCGGTTTTATCGGTCAGCTCAGTTGCCTTGGTGACTTCGCGAATCTGCTCCTGCTTCTTCATCATTTCGCGGACCAGGCGAATGGCCGCTTCGCGATCGCTGTCGATCAGCCCCTGCGTCTCTTCGAGCTTTTCGAGCAGCCTCGTCAGCCCCTTGATTACCGCGTACTGGCTCTTGGC
>JAKEHX010000569.1 GCA_022614795.1 Planctomycetaceae bacterium
GCGTCTACTCCAGCTTCGGAAGGAAAGTACATCCCGTCTCCTTGCGTGTAGTCTTCAGCAAACGGCGGGCTCTTGAATTGGTAGCTCCCTTTGAGAGTAGTTCCCCATCTGTAACCGAACTCCGTGAACCAGATGAATTCGCCAATCTTAACACCATCGAGGTCCTCCGGTCGCCCGGAGGAAGACGCAACCGTATAGTCGACCTGCAGGTGATCGCCCACGCGCCCTGAACTCACCACGGTCAGACCTATCGGATACGCCGCCTTGGCGCGCACGTTGATTGCCTTGCTCGACACGGTATCGCCCGATGTAAGCGTCACTCGGACTTGGCCGATAAACGGCTCATCAAACTCCGAGGTCGGCAATATCCACTCCCACGGGCCATAATGAAACACTTCTGCTTGGCCTGCTGGCGCAGAGATGTACTTCAACGGCCGTCGATAATAAACAATTGATTCACCAGACATGGGCGTTGGACTGCTAAACGTCCGAGTAAAGGTAACCTCCTCCCCTTCCCAAAACTCATTGCCCTTGTCTGACGCCACCGCCGTGAGGGTCCGTCCGACGATTGGACCGAATTGGCCATCGGGGGGAGGGCCGTCTGCCGCGAGTGCGAATGCATCGAAAACGGTCGCGACGGCCTCCGCGACCATGATCGTAATGCCATTCGTCGCGCTTGTCAGTGACACGCGAAGTGTTTCCTCTGATTCGCCCGAACCATCGTAGATGAGCGGCACCTGAATCGTCACCGGTTCATCGTCCAGGATTGGCGTCACTGTTCCGCTCGACGACTGAAAGTCGAGGCCCGCCGTCGCTGTGTCGCCAGCCGCAGTCGTCGTCGTCCAAGAGACAACGGGCATGGCCGAGGTGTACTCGTCTCCTCCGAGCAATTCTACGTCGAACAAAGCGTATGATGTACCCTCGGCGGACAACGGTTCGAGCGCTCCATCATGCGCCGTGATGACGATGTAAGGATCTTCGTTGTCCTCAATAAATGTGTCGGCGTTTGAGGAGTCGTGGAGGAGTTCGTATTCATTGACGAACTGCGCGTTGACGGGGTTGGAAAGCGAGATCCGCAGCCACTCGCGGCCTTCATACGGAATGTCGTCCACGACGTCGATGAAAAACTCGCACTCGATTTCCTCCGGCGCAAACGTAATCGTGCCCGAATAGACACCGGCTGGAGCACCGTGCAGGGAATAATCCTCTCCAGGCGTGGCCACGCGATCTGCGACCATCGTCGTGATGGTAAAATCAACGGAGATTACTTCGGCGGATGCCGGATCGACGCCTACATACACCTGGATCTGGTCGCGCTCGGTTTCAACCGCATGCGCGCTAATGAAGACGTACGGCAACGTGAGCATCGCACGATCTTCGCAGCATTCGAAGCAAATGCGGCGGTGACGCTGATTCAAACGTGGGGCAAAGGCAAAACCGATGACAACGAGAACGATCACGACGCCGCCAAGCAGAAGAATGGCAAACATCGCCAAGCTCCTTCAGAGAGGGTGCAAGAGTGCGGTAAGAGTGCGGACGAAGAGCGTGGGGGGCATTATCCCGCCGCTCGAATATATGTCAAGCAGCGGTTGTAACAATGCCCGCAGGAATGGCTACCCTAACCCTGCCAATTCGGTAGCTGCTTTGACGCGACGGATGGCGATCATGTAGGCCGCGGTGCGCAGGCTGCATCGCTGCGTGTTCGCTTCCTGCCAGACCGCGTCGAAAGCGCGGCTGAGCACCGAATCCAGCTCCTGCCGCACGCGGTTTAAGCCCCACTTGTAAAACTGAAGGTTCTGCACCCACTCGAAGTAGCTCACCGTCACGCCCCCGGCATTGGCCAGGATGTCGGGGAGCACCTTGATCCCGCGCTCCTCGAGAATCGCGTCGGCGTCGGGGTCGGTCGGTGCGTTGGCCGCTTCGATGATGATCGGGGCCTTGATCCGCTCGGCGTTCTTGGCGGTGATCACGCCGCCGAGGGCCGCGGGAATGAGCAGCTCGCACTCGAGTTCCAAGAGCTGGTCGTTGGTGATCCGATCAGCGTCGGTATACCCCTGAAGCATCCCCTTATTCGCGAGCGAGTACTTGAGCATCTTGGGAATGTCGAGCCCTTCGCGGCGGAAATAGGCCCCCGTATGGTCGCCGACCGCAACGATCTTGTATTCCGATTCGTGGAGGAACTTGGCCGCGTGCGAGCCGACATTGCCGAAGCCCTGGAGGGCGACCCGCGTCTGGTTGGGCTTGCGGTTCAGATGGCCGAGTAGCTTATATGCGAGGATGCCCACGCCGCGGCCCGTTGCCTCTTCGCGCCCCTCGACGCCATAGTGCTCGACCGGCTTGCCGGTGATTACCGCCGGGCCAAAGCCGTGGTATTTCTCCCACTGGTTGCGAATCCAGGCCATTTCGCGGCTGGAGGTGCCCATGTCGGGGGCGGGGATGTCCTCGTGGGGGCCGATGATGTCGTGAATCTGGTCGGTGAACTTGCGCGTGATCCGTTCGAGCTCTTTGGCGCTCAACTTTTTGGGGTCGATTGCGATGCCCCCTTTAGCGCCGCCGTAAGGCAGATCGACGACGGCAGTCTTCCAGGTCATCAATGTGGCAAGGGCCCGGACCTCATCGAGATCCACCTCGTGGTGGTAGCGCAGTCCGCCTTTCATGGGTCCACGTGAATCGTCGTGCTGCACCCGGTAGCCGATGAACGTCTCCAGGCGACCGTCGTCCATCTCGACCGGAATCTGCACCTGGACTTCGCGTTTGGGGATGATCAAAAGGCGGCGGAGCGCGGGGGCCAGGTCCAGGCGGTCGGCGGCACGGTCGAAATAGAGGCGGACGGCTGCGTGGGCTTTCATGCGGGTCTCCGGTTTGGAACCTGCCAGACGGCACACGGAGTGTGCCTACTACTTAGGTCCACGGGAATTCTATCGCCCAGTTCGTGCGAATCACTTGCCGCCGCAGGCTGGCTGACTGGATTTGCTTCCCCCGTGTGCCGGGGCACGGTACATTGAATGGGAGGCATCGCCTGGCGGGGGTGAGGATCGCGCGCTGGCCGGCCGCTATCATCCGCACATTCGGTATTCTCAGGCCTTACGACAGCCCCGGACAGAGGAGCAGGAAGCGCCCGTGAGCGTGACGATCCCCGCATTTTGGCAGCTCTTGCAAGACAGCCGGCTCTTGGGCCACGAGCAGTGCCGGCAGTTGGCGGCCGATTTCGCCCAGGTGAAAGGTGCGTTTGACGCAAAGGGCTCAGCCAAGACGCTCGCCGAGTGGCTCGTTTCCCGCAACATCCTGAGCAAGTATCAGACGACGATTCTGCTTGCCGGGCGAGCGGGGCCGTTTCTTTACGGCGAATACAAGGTCTACGACCGCATCGAGAAGGGGCGGCTGGAGGGGCTGTTCCGGGCCGTGCATGGTCCCACTGGCCACCCGGTGCTGCTGACGTTTTTGAGCGGGCCGGCGCTAACCGATCCGAACCAGTGGGCCGCTAGCGCCGCGAATACCTGGGCCGCGTCGTCGATCGTCTCGCCGCACGTGCAGCGGTGGTTCGAGCCGGTTGATGCGATGGTTTATAAGTTCGCGGTGAGCGAAGACCTCCGCGGTGCCACGGCCCAGGAGCGCATGACCGGCAGCCGCTTCCCGCCGGCCGAGGCCTGCCGGATCGCCCGGCTGGCGGCGCTGGGCCTGGCTCAGTTGCATCAGGCGGGGCGGGTGCACGGCGAGTTGCGGCCGGCCAACCTGCTCTTGGAGCCGATTCCGGGCCAGGCCGCCAACATCAAGCTGCTCTGGAACGGACACGAAGGGGCCGCTCCGTGGAACATGGCCGACGAATCGGGCAAACGGCTCACCGCGACGGCTGACTTCCTCGCGCCCGAATTGGCAACACCTGGTTATCTGCCCGACGCGCTGGCCGACATTTACGCGCTGGGCTGCACGCTCTTTACGATGCTCGCGGGCCGCCCGCCATTTGCCGGCGGCACGGTCGCCGAGAAGATGTCGCGGCATGCCAGCGAGGCAATGATCCCGCTCGAGCAGTTCGGTGTGCCTCAGCCGCTCGCCCAGCTCGTCGCCTATTTGATGGCTAAGAACCCGGCGGTCCGCTACCAATCGGCGGCGCTCGTGGCCGAGCAGCTGGCGGTGTTTGTCGAACCGGCGGCGATCTATGCCCAGCTTCCGCCCGCCGCGCCGACGCTGGCCAGCTATGAGGCCTACGTACGTCAAAGGCAACC
>JAKEHX010000570.1 GCA_022614795.1 Planctomycetaceae bacterium
CCTCGGAGCGAAAGGCGACATTACTTGGCGTACCACGCGGCCGTCGCCTATAGTGCGGGGCATCAGGGCGCCATACTGGTCAGGGCCGTTTTGCGGTCCATGAGTAAGGGAGGACATCGGGTCATGGAGCATGTCATCCGCACGACAGCAAGGTTTCTGCGCCGCGATCCGGCCGAAGTGCAGCCATGGGCCGAGACGTGCGGGCAGATCCGGCCGCTCATCGAAGCCGTGGATGGAGCAGCGGCCGAGGTCCATCACGTCGAGATCGACCACGCGAAGCTGCACTATCACGCGAAGACCGACGAGATCTATTACATCATCGCCGGCCAGGGAACGATGGTCCTCGATGACGAGACGATCGAAGTGCACCAGGGCGTCGTCGTTTATGTTCCGCGCGGAGTGAAGCACAAGGCCATCGGCAAGCTGACCGTGCTCACCGTCTGTATCCCCCGCGGCGTGCTGGACGACATCCACGAAGTGGAGTGAGGGCGGCGGGAAGGGCCTTATTACCAGTTACTCGATTTAGCCGCGGTACTTGTACGGCGCTATCTGGCTGTCCGATACCAGGCGACTGCCACGGGCTCGATCTGCTTGATCCACGCATCTTTGCCGGCGGTCGGGACCTACCGGCCGTACCACGCCACCAGGCGGGTTAGCTCATCCATTCCTGCCAGCACCCGCAGTCGCTGGCGCTCTTGCGTGCCGGCAAGCGGCGCGTAGCCTTGGCCGCGGTCGAGAGCAGTGACAATGTCGAGCACGTCGGCTAGCGCCAGTTCGCGGCCGGCACTCGCCCACCGGAGCAGCCATAGGCCAATCGGGTAAGTGATTGCCAGTTGACGCAGGCTCTCGACCACCGACCAGCCGCTGCGGTTGGCGATTGCATAGCTCCACGATTCGGACGTCGTTTCTATGAACCGCACAAACGGCTGGTAGAGCGATGCGTCCAGAAGGCCCAGCGGCTGCTCGAGCTGTTCGAAAGTCGCGACCGGGAATTTGGGATGCAGGCGGGGAAGCTCGCCGCGGCCGCGGACCAGCTTCCACGCAGTCCAGGCGAGTTTCAGCCGCTGGGTCCACGACGGCTGGACGTGATAGCGCGGGTGCAGGCGGACATATTCGGCGGCGATCTGGCGGAAAATGACCGTGGCTGCCGGTGACGGCGCTTGCCGCTCGCTGAACAGGTTGCCCACTTCGTCGGCCACCGACGATTCGAGCACTTTGAACAGGTCCCCGAGCTTGCCGTCGTCGAGGGCAGCCGTTTTCGCCCGCTCCAGCAAGCGGCAGAAGATCAGGGCGTGCACCAGCCGGCGGACTGGCGGATAGCGCTCATCGACGAGCAGGCGGTGTAGCGTCTCGAGCAGCTTCCGCGCGACCGGCCAGCCGCGAGATTCGCCGGCCTTGATCGGCGGCGGCTGGACCTGCTGATCGGTCAGGCCGCGCTCGCGGGCCAGCTTTTTGGCGAAATCAAGCTGCTCGGCCACCGGCCGCCCTTTGTCCGCGGCTGCCGAGGGACAGGCCCGGCGGATCGTCAGGATCGCCACGCCGTCGCGCGGCACGACTTGCAGCGGAAACATCCGGCAGACCAGCGGCTTGGCGTCGAAACCCAGCTCCTTGTGAATCCGACACAATCCGTCCGGCAGCAGGAAGACGCAGCTCCCATCGGGCCGGTGCGCCAGCCGGTAGTCGCGCCCCAGCCAGCTATCGCGCTGAATGATGGGGGTGCCCGCCATTTCGGGATGTTCCTCCCACTTCTGTGCCTTGAGCCGGGCCAGGTCTTCGTCCGACAGCGGGACGATGCTGCCACGACAGCAGATGCCGCATTGGTGGCAGTCCCAGCGTTCGACGGTCGGCAGGGGCTTGAGTGGGAGGGGCATCGCAGAATGTCGAATGTCGAAATTCAAATGACGAATGGCGAACGTGCAGCCTCGCGCTTGCCCATTCGTCATTTAGCTTTCGACATTCGTCATTGTAAATGTTGCTCTGGCCTGGCAAGGGCCGAGTGGCTAATCTCCCGCCGCCTTTTCGCACAAGGAGCGGGACATGCTGCGCAAAATGCTCGTGGGATCGGTCCTTTTTACGTCGCTACTGGCCACTGGCGCGGCCGGCCCGGCCAGCGCCGCGCCCCCCTGGGCGACGCTGGTGCCGTTCAAAAGGGTCGATGCCGATCCGCACAAAGTGTATGAGCTGACCGAGTCGAACGGTCCGTGGCTGATCATGTGCACGTCGTTCGCCGGCCCGACCGCCGAGCAGCAGGCACACGACCTGGTGCTCGAATTGCGGCAGCGATTCAAAATCGAAGCCTATTCGTTCCGCCAGACTTTCGATTTTTCGCAGCCCGATCCGACCGACGGCATCGGCTTTGACCAGTTCGGCGAGCGGAAAAAAATGCGCTATCTGCACCCGGCGAAGTTCGACGAAATCGCGGTCATGGCCGGCAACTTCGCCTCGGTCGAAGGAGCGGATGTCGATAAGACGCTCGACCTGATCAAGCACGCCAAACCGGCCTCGCTGGGCGAGAAGTACAAAGACCAGTCGTCGCAGCGGTTCGCCGGCCTGCGGTCGTTCTATCGCACCGTCACGCTCAAGGCCGACAACCGTCAGAAGGGGCCGATGGGGGCGGCGTTCGTCACCCGCAATCCCCTCTTGCCCGAGGAATATTTCAACGCCAAGGGGCTCGATCCGTTCCTCGTCGAGATCAACAAGGACATCGAGCACAGCCTGCTGAAATGCCCGGGGAACTACACCGTCCGCGTGGCCACCTTCCGCGGCGTCGATACGATGAAGCCGGCCGAGTTCGAGCGGCTCACGAGCGAGCGGAAGGGGGACGCCAAGATCGACCAGGCGGCGATGAAGGCTTCGGCCCTGTGTGCGGCATTGCGGGCCCGCGGAGTGGAGGCGTATGAATTCCACGACCGGACCGAGAGCATGGTCACGGTCGGCTCGTTCAACGAATACGGCCAGCCGCGGGCCGACGGGAAGATCGAGATCAACCCGGCGATTCACCGCCTCATGCAGGAGTTCGGCCCGGTCAAGCGGCGGATGAACGACGGCTCGCAAGGCGTGCAAGCGCGGATGGAACCGGCCAAGGGATACCGGCACGGGATTCCGTTCGACCCGCAGCCCTGGCCCGTGCAGGTGCCGCGGGAATCGGCCGCCGCCGCGTACAACCAGTCGCAGTTTCTGGACCGGTAGGCACGCGTAGCCGAAGTCGCCAGACGTCGCCAGACTTCGGGCGGCGTGGCGTCATTAGCTATCCCGAACTTTGGCAAGTTCGGCTACAGTGCAGGCGCAATTGCTTGCTCCCGCGCGCACGCGAAGTGATACTGGGCACTCCCAAATTTGGAGGCCCGGAAATGAATCGGCTCTGGCTTCTCGCAGCCC
>JAKEHX010000571.1 GCA_022614795.1 Planctomycetaceae bacterium
CAATTTGCAATGATCAATTTGCAATGATCAATTTGCAATCGGTCTGCCGTCAATGCCGGTCCTCGCAATCCATTGCAAATTGCCCATTGATCATTGCAAATTGCCAATTGAAGTCAGTCCGCCGCCATCTGAGGATTTCCTCATGAACCGCTCCCATCTATTCTGCCTTGTCTCCGCCCTCGTCGGCGCCCTTGCCGCGACCGCCTGGCACCAGACCGCTTCGCTCCGACAAGCGGCTGCCCAGCAAACCGCGCCGCAAACATCACGCCGAGATCCACGACTGGCTCCGGTGCTTCCCGACCGGAGTCTGCTGGAAGCTCCGCAGCGCACTGCCCTGATCAACGACCTCCCCGGCAGCTCGCTCGTGGGCCTCGAGGAATTCACCCCCGAAGAGCGCACCAACATCGTCGTCTATGAACGGGCCAACCGCTCGGTCGTACACATCACCACCAGGGCCACCCAGCGCGAGCTGCTGTTCGACGTTCCCGCCGAAGGGACCGGCAGCGGCTCCGTCCTGGACAAGGGGGGCCACATCCTCACGAATTACCACGTCGTCGAAGGCGCGACGGAGATTCGCGTGACGCTGGCCAACGGCGAAACGTTCGACGCCGGCCTGGTCGGCTACGATCCGCCGACCGACATGGCCGTGCTCAAAGTCAACGCGCCGGCCGAAATGCTCGCGCCGATCCAGCTCGGCGATTCGTCGCGCCTCCGCGTCGGGCAGCTCGTCTTCGCCATCGGCAATCCCTTTGGTCTGGAACGCACCATGACTACGGGGATCATCAGCAGCCTCAACCGCTCGCTTCCGACACGCTCGGGCCGCACGATGAAGTCGATCATTCAGATCGATGCCGCCCTCAATCGCGGCAACTCCGGCGGGCCGTTGATCGACAGCCGCGGCCGCCTGATCGGCATGAACACGGCCATCGCCAGCTCGACCGGCGAGAACACGGGCGTCGGCTTTGCGATTCCCGCCGATACGATCAAGCGGGTCGTCGCCCAGCTCATTGAGAGCGGCAAAGTGATCCGCCCCGAAACGGGCATCAGCCGGGTTTTCCAAAGCGAACAGGGACTGGTGATCGCCACGCTTGTTCCCGGCAGCCCGGCCGACCTGGCCGGCCTGCGCGGCTTCAAGGTTGTCCGCGAGACGAAGCGCCGTGGCCCGTTCACGTATGAAGAGCGGCGGATCGACCGCAGCCAGGCCGACATCATCGTCGCCGTCGATGGCGAAAAGGTGACGACCGCCGACAGCTTCCTGACGCTGATCGAGCGCCACCGCCCGGGCGACCGGGCCGTCCTCACGGTGTTCCGCGAGAGCGAGCTGGTCGAAGTCACCGTCACCCTGGCCGCCGGCGAGTAGTAGGTAGTCCCACACTCCGTGTGGGACAGGGGCTTCCATAGCTGCCGTCACTCAATGTACCGATGTTGGCGCCCGCATGGCCCACACGGAGTGTGGGCCTACTCCCTGGCCCCTGGTTCCTTGATTCCTCGCCCGCCTTCGCTATCCTGATCCGCGGTTATTGTACAGCGTAATCGGAGCCAGCCATGGTCATCGTTTGGGGCACCACCAACGCCGGCAAGGTCGATGAAGTTCCGGGCGGGATGTTCCACGTCATCACGCAGTTCGGACACGTCTATTACATCCCGCTGATTCCCACCGGCTCGTTCGTGGTGTTCGAGAAGACGGCTGACGGCGGCTTTCGCGGGGCGGCGATCCCGATCAGCTTCAAGTCGATTCTGGCCGGTTGGATTCGCGGGGGAAGCATCGTCGCGATTATCGGGTCGGTCGTGGCTATTCCGATCATGCTGTCGGACGCCAGGAACGCACCTAGTGCCTGGATTCCGCTCTTGATCGGCATCGTCGCAATCGCCGCCCTGATCCTCTCGTACAAGCTCAAGTTTTTCACTGAGGCGTCGTACGAGCGGGCAAAAGAGCTGGCCCAGCACGCGGGGCTGAGCGACATGGGCCTGATCATGCTCGAGGTGAGCTACGGCCGCATGACCGCCGAGCAGGCCGACGCGGAACTCGCCCGCCGCGAAGAGCAGGCCGCCGCTCAAAATGCCCAGGCTCAGAACACCCAGGCTCCGATCACGGCCCAGTTGGCCGAGTAGGCGACAACCCCGCGATCCACCCCGTGAAAACACTGCTGGGCAAGCCAGCAGTGGCACCCGCCCGGCCCAGCTGGCCGAGTAGGAACTGGGCTGCGAGTCGCTAAATGGGCGGCGAGTCGCTAAATGGGCTGCGAGCCGCTAAGCTGAGCGTGATCGCCCATTTCTTCTCACCGGAGCCGTGCCATGTGCTGCTTTACCGGAGTCGTCGAGTCGGTTTCCACGACGCAGATCTTTGCCCGCCCGGCCTCGGAGGGGAGGCAGTATCTGGTCTATCACATGCAGTACAAGGCCAAAGAGCCGCTGGCCATGGTGCTTCCCATTCCCACGCCAGCCGGATCGGCCGACGACGCGGTGAAATTCATCAACCTCGAAAAATACGACCATTTCTTCGCGGACTTGCTCAAGGGCTTTCCGGTGCCGCGGCCTGCGGCACTTCCGCTGGCCGCTGGCGACCCGCCGCCCAAGGCCGCCCTCCCGGTCGTCGAAGTGGGCAGCTTTGAGGCCTCTTTTGTCCCCAAGATCGCCGACTTTGCCCGCCTCGACGCCCGCTTCCGCCTTCCCGACGGAGTGTGGGACAAGTTGCCGACTTACAAGAACTATGGCTTTGCGGTTTTCAAGCTCAAGGAGGGCAACCCCAAGCTGCACCCGATGGCCTTCGAGTTCCCGCGGGCGAATACAAAGGCCGTTTTCTTTCCCACCGTCCACATTCACGACGGCAAGGTGCACGCTAGCGCCGCGTTCGACCACACACTCTACCTCCAGCCGACTGGCGGCCGTGCCCCGCGCCGCTGGGACGAGTCGCCCCAGCCCGCCGGCATGTTCATGGATGTCGAAAAGTCCAAGGGGCTGATCTCGGCCGACGAGCACGTCTATCGGCTGCGGATCGCCGGCCGGCAGAAGAACGAGGACACGTTGGTGTGAGGGAGGAGGAGTGAGTGGTGAGTGGGTGAGTGGGTGAGTGGGTGAGTGGGTGAGTGGGTGAGTGGGTGAGTGGTGCGTAGAATGACTACGTCGAATCCTCCGTGGCCCTAGCCCTAGCCCCCAGCCCTAGCCCTTCCTCCTCCGTGCGCATCGCCGAAATCTATGGGTCGCTTCAAGGCGAGGGCCTGCTCACCGGCACGCCCAGCGTGTTCGTACGCGCCAGCGGCTGCAACCTGCGGTGCTGGTTCTGCGACACCCCCTATACCTCCTGGGAGCCGGAGGGGGAGGACTGGTCGGTCGAGGAGATTGTGGGGGAGGTGGAGCGGCAACGCGGCCCCACTCTTCATGCCGTCATCACGGGCGGCGAGCCGATGCTGTTTGCCGAGATGATTCCGCTCTGCGATCGGCTGCATGCGGCGGCCTGGCACATCACGATCGAGACAGCGGGGACGCTGTTCCTGCCGGTCCATTGCGACCTGATGTCGATCAGCCCCAAGCTGGTCAACTCGACGCCGCCAGCCGAGCGGGCGGGCAAATGGCGCGAGCGTCACGACCGGACGAGGCACCAGCCCCAGGTCATCCGCCGGCTTATGGGCGCGTACGACTATCAGCTCAAGTTCGTGGTCGATCAGCCGGCGGATTTGGACCAGGTGCAGGCGTGGCTGGCGGAATTTCCGGAAGCGCGCCGCGACCGCGTGCTCCTCATGCCACAAGGGATCGACGCGGCGTCGCTGGCTGCCAAAGGGAAGTGGCTCGGCCAATACTGCCGCGAGCAGGGATTTGTCTTCTGCCCGCGGAAGCACATTGAGTGGTATGGGGCGAAGCGGGGGACGTGAGGAGGCGGGACGGAGGGACAGAGCGACGGAGGGACAGAGCGACGGAGGGACAGAGCGACGGAGGGACAGACGACTGTCTCTCCTTCTCTCCGTCCCTCCGTCTCTCCATCCTGCCTCGCCGTGCGGCTTCCCCCGTCACTGCCACTCACGGCGCCCGCAGGCAGCACAGGAACTCGAGCACGGCCATCCGTTCGGTGATCGGCAGCTCGAAGAACTTCTTCATGCTGGCGTCGGCCTCGCCGCCGTGGAGGGCAATGGCGTCGACGAGTGAATCCGCCCGGCCATCGTGCAGATAGGGCGCGGAATCGGCCACGCCCCACAGCGGCGGCGTCCGCCATTCCTGCTCGACGCTGGTGGCGACGACGCGAAACTCGCTGCGGATTCCGGTCTTCGGGTTGACCGCGATCATCGTCGACGTCCCCCCGCCCAGGAGATTGGCCAGGCTCGACTCGCCGTAGTATCCCCGCGGGCGCAGCGGCAGGTTCTCCGAGCGCGTCATGGCGACCTTCTCGGCGGCTCCCTTGGGCAGTGGAGCATCGGCGTGATACTCGAATGTGGCTTCGGCGGGAATCGGATCGGCCAGGGCTGTTCCCATGTCGTGCAGCAAGAGGTCGCTATACAGCCCCTCGACCGGCCCGATCCGCTCGACGTGGCAAGCCGCACAGCCCACGACGTCGAAGAGCGAGCGACCTTGCAGCACCAGGGCTCGCCGCTCGGCCTGCTTGGGCAGCTCGAACTTCGGCTGCGGGAGCGATGCCACGTACGCGGTGAGCGAGGCACACTGCGCGGCGGTCAGGTCATAGCCTCCCGGCCGATAGCGCGGCCGCATCGGATCGGTCGGCTGCGGGCTTCCCGGCACTTCGAGGCCCAGCTCGTTCGAGCAAGCGCCGATGACAAAGTCATGCAGCCGCTCGGTCTGGCCTCGCCAGCCGAAGCGGCCGACTTTGGCCAGGCCAATCGGAGGAACGCGCCCGGAAACCTCTCCCTTCTTCGCTTGCGTGGCGGCCAGGGCCTCGAGGGCCGCGGCGGGAATCTGGTCGATCGCGCCGGCGCCGAACAGAGCTGTCGTGTTGCGCTGGGTCAGCTCGAGCGTGATGAGCTTGGGCCATTTGACCTGCGTTTTGGGTTGGCGGGCCAATTCGCGCTGGATGCGGTTGCGGTCCTGCGGCGTCGGCTCCAGCGGAATGTCAGGCCCGCCCAGCTCACGTTGCAATCCGGCATATTCGGAATCCGTGCTAAACCGATGGAGGAGGATGCTGGGCGTGATCGTTTCGCGCTCGCCAACAAAACCCCCGTGAATCTCGCGGAGCACCGTCGCCAGGCCCTTGCGAGTGGGCATGCGGTTGCGGTCGGTCAGGTCAGCCGTGAGCGTGACCGCGTTGACATCGACCGGCCCCGCGCCGCCGGTGCCGGCGAGCGAGTGGCAGGCGGCGCATGAATGGTGGTTGAAGACCGGGCCGAGGCCATCGCCCCCTTCGGCCGTTTTTCCGGGCGTGAACTCGTGCTGGAAGAGCTGCTTGCCCTCGGCAGTAACTCCGCTGGCATCGGCCCCCCAGGCAGCCGCCGGCAGCACGAGGACGACGATCGCCAAACATGGCCACCACATCCGCTCAAGATTTCGCATTGCTCACTCCTTCACGCTAGATGCCTGCTCCCCTGTCGGTTGAATTGCTCGCTCGCTCGCCGCGGCGCCGACCACCGTGCGCAACATGCCCGCCAGCTTCTCGGCCGTCACATCGCTCGCCGCCACTTCGCCACAGCGAAATCCGCGGGCATCGTGCAAGATGAGCCGCGGCGGCCCGGCCACCGAATCATATTCCAGCGGCGGCAGATTCGCGTCGGTCAAAACCAGCGCCAGCTCGTCGATCGTCACCACCTGCGCGGCGACGCGCCACAACTCGGCCAAACGCGCCGCGTCGTCATCGGGCCAGGGAGGCGGCGAAGCGGGCGGCACTTCCGCGGCTGGATTCGCATCGTCGGGCTGAACGTGCCCGGAAACGATCAGCATCGTCCGGCGGCCCCTCTTCGCGCAATCGGCCCACCACCGCGCAAGCTCGTCGCGGCGCGGCGAGACCTGCCAGAACCGCTGTCCCGCGCAGGCTTCGTAAGCCGGCTCGGCCAGATCGCTCAAATAGGCGAGCGGAAACTCGGACATCACCAGGTGCGCGAAGTCGGTCCCCAGCCGGCCGTGGGCCGCCAGCGACGACGACAAAGTAGATCGACTCTCGAACCGCGCGCTCGCGGACAGTTTGTCGAACGCAGTGTTCATGCCCAGCCGCTGTCCTTGCGACCAGCGCCACACCAGCCGGGCGGAGTTGATGACGAATGGTATCTCCACCGTGGAGTATTCCGGCGCTGGCCCGCTTGCCGGCCAGCGCGATTGAAACGAAGTCAGGAATGCCTTGTGATCGGGCGGCTCGATTTCGGCCTGATGCAGCGTGCGCAGCTCGCCGCGCATTTCGGCCTCGCTCAGGTTCACCAGTTGCGAATAGCAGGCCTCGACCCACGCCAGCTCCGCGTGCAACTGGCGGGCCGAGACAAAGCCGGGGACGAAGTGCAGCACGCGCTCGTCGGGGAGGCAGATGTACGCGATCGCCATCTCGGACGGCCTGGGGGGCCCCTTCGCCGCCTCGGCGCGGCTGTCCTTGCGATCCGCCGGCAACGCTACGTTCTGCCGCCGCAGTGCACGCGCTTCGCCGACGTGTTTGTAGGTGACGACAAACCGGTCCGCCAACGCCGCGACCACGCGCGGATCGGACAGGATCAGTTCGCGGTAGAGCTTCGCCTCCGGTGCGTCCGCAGCATTCGCGGCAAAGTCGCCCGAAAGATGAACCACCAAGAGCAGTTTGCCGTGCTTGCGGGCCCGAGCGACTGCCTCGGCGTGGTTCGCCGACCACTCGACCGGCTCAGCGGCAGCAAGCCCTTCACAGCAGACGAGCAGACTCAGCCCGGCGGCAACGGCCGCAAGACGCGAGGAGGGCGCGAGAGAATGGGCAACGGACACAAGTTGCCTCTTGCCGGTTCTGCCCCTGAGCGGCTACGCGGCGCGCCTGCTGGAAGAGATAACGGCCGCCACGCAACTCAATTCAACGTATCGCTTGCAAACTCGAAGTCAAGCGCGGCGCGGCGATTCCGCGGCTGAATCGCCACTGTTCATCTGGAGTTTCACGTAGCTGAAGTCGCCAGACTTCAGGGAATCCGGCGTGAACTCTGGCGAGCCTGAACTCTGGGCGCTTTTCAGCTACGGTAGGGGGCTTGGCTCACGGAGCACGCAGGCAGCTCAGGAACTCCAACATCGCCAGGCGATCGGCAACCGGCAGGGCCAAAAATCGCTGCGTGCACTGCTCGGCTTCGCCGCCGTGCAGGGCAATCGCTTCGACCAGCGTCGCAGCCCGTCCGTCGTGCAGGTACGGCGCGGAGTCGGCCACGCCCCACAGCGGCGGAGTGCGCCATTCCTGCGCCAGTCGCGTGGGCAGCGGTTCATACTTCGTCTTGATTAGGATGTCCTTGTTTCCAGACGGACCGATCGTGGTGATGCCCTTTTCGGTTTGGTAAGTCGTGCCGTTGTCGATCGTCTGCACGAGAACACCCCCATAGTATGGAACCGACTTCACGTCGTCGCTGATCAGCTTCCCCTCCTGCTGGTAACGGGCCCGGCTGTCCATCAACACCCGATTGACGGCAACCATCGTGGGCTGGGCGAGCACCGGATCGGCCAGGGCCGCGCCCAAGTCGTGCAGCAACAGATCGCTGAAGATTCCTTGTGCCTGGCCCACGTCTTCGATGTGACAGGCCGAGCAGCCGATGTTGTGAAAGAGCTTGTGTCCGTTTTCCGCAAGCGACTGCCGATCGGCATCAGGCGGCATGACGAATTTCGGGGCTGGCAGCGACGCCACAAACGCGGTCAGCGAGAGGCATTCTTCCTGGCTAAGGTCGAGGCCGGCGGGACGATAGTCGGGACGCCTGGGATCGAGCGGCTGAGAGTGGCCGGGCACCTCAAGCCCCAATTCGTTGGCACAAGCACCGAGCACAAATTCGTGCAAGTGATCGATCTGTCCTCGCCAGCCGAATCGCCCGGCCTTGACGAGCTTAAACGGCGGCACGCGGCCCGAGACCTCCGGGTGGCTGGCTTGGCTGGCCGCCAAAAGCTGCAATGCGGCATCGGGAATGGCATCGATCAAGCGGGCGCCGAACAAAGCCGGCGTATTGCGCTCAGTGGCGGCCAACTTGATTCCGACAGCACCCACGATCGGCCGCACGGGCTCGCGCGTAAGATTCCGCTGGAGCGCCTCGCGCTCGTCATCAGTGGGCTGGAATGGAACTTGCTTTCCCACCAAGTTGGCACGCAGGGCACCGTAGCCGGAGTCGGTGCCAAAACGGTGCAGAATGACGTTCTCGGTAATGTCGTCGCCAGTGGCGAGAAACCCCGGATGCACGGCCATCAGCGAGGCCAGAAACTGCTTGCGCTGTGGCGACTGGGCCAGCTTGGGCACTTCCACCGACAGCATAACCGCGTTGACGTCGGCTGGTCCGCCGCCCCCCAAGCCCCCCTGCCGATGACAGGCGGCACACGATACGTGATTGAATACCGGGCCCAGTCCGTCGCCGAAGGGTTGCGCGGGCTCGCCCGCGACCCATTGCTTTTCGAAGAGTTTTTGCCCCGCGGCGATCACCGCGGTCGCGTCCTGGCCCGATGCGGCAGCCGCAACGAGCGCGAGCACCGCTCCGAGCAGGCAGACGCGAACTTCCCGCCAAGTGCTGAAATGCAAGTTGGTCATGGTTCTACCCTTCGCTGGGCGATGGGCCGGGTCGGCGCCCCAGATTGCTCGACCGCGGCCAGCGCTTGTTTTAAACGAGTGAATCCCTGATCGCGGCTGATTCGCGCCGCGGGTTTGTCGTCGCCGTGATAAAGCAGAAAACGGGGCGGTCCGTCGGCCACCTTGAACGCGAGGGGTGCGAGGCCGGCGTCAGCGACCAGAGATGCCAACTCGTCGATGCTCACCACCAGCTGCTTCCACCGCGAAAGCTCGGCCCACTCGTCAGCAGCCGGCGGCCAGGTGAATGCCGCGGCCTGTGAATTCTTCGCCGCAAAAACATCGTCCGCGACAACGACGAGAACCTGCTGGCCGCTACTTTGGAATTCATTCCATTGCCGGGCGATCGCCTCGCGCCGCGGCGAGGCCGACCAATACCGCTGGCCGCTGCATGCTTCAAAGGCCGGGCGCGCCAGATCGTCCAGCGGCATAAGTGGAAATTCCGAGAGCACCAGGTGGGCCATTTCGACGCCCAAGCGGCCATGGGCCGCGAGCGCTCGCGCGGCCCCTTGCCGGGCGGCCGCGCTGGCGCGCGTTGAATTGCGCTCGAACACGGTCTGCGCGGCGAGCCATCCCGCGGGCAGATCGACGGTGGACGGGCCGCCCTCCAGTTCATCGTCCTGCCAGCGCGTGGAAAACAGGTTCTGAAACTGGGCCACATCGCCAGCCGCGGCAGCGGACAGATGGCACTGCCGCAAGACAAGCGCCTCTTCAGCGGCCGCAGCCGCAACGAGCCGCGTATAGCTCCGCTCGACCCAGGCGAGTTCCGCCAGCAGTTCATCCGCCGAAACGAATCCCGGCACAAGATGAATCACCCGGCTGTCGGGCAGGCAAAAGTAGGTCAGCGCGTAGTCGTCGGCCCGCGGCGCCTTCGCTCGCGCTGGCAGAACAGCGCGCAAACTGCTCGCGTCGCCAACCTGGCGGTAACCAACGACATAGCGCTCGCCCAGCGCCCGCCGGACGCGCTCGTCGCCCAAGGCTACGGTGCGATAGAGCACGGCCGCCGGCGAATCGGGCGCATTGAGGGCAAAATCGCCCGAAAGCTCCACGACGAGGAGCAGCTTGCCGTGGCGCGTCGCATCGCGAGCGGCTGCCGCCAGATCCGCTTGCCAGTCAACTGGATCAGCCGCCGTCGCCGACGAGATGCCACAAACGTGGAGGGCGACAAGCAAAAGCGCAGCCATGCACCAGCGGGCAGTCACGGACACGGACCACCTCATCCTAGCCGCCAAACGGTTTCCGGCGAGGCACCCCTGAAAGCCCCGGCAAACCAGCCTGGCAAGCAGATGCCCTCAAGCTACCGACTTTGATTGGTGAGTCAATATGAAGCCGGGTTTTCTCGTGCTTCGTCGCAGACGACTATGGACCGCTGCGGGCACTTTCCAACAGCCGTCCGATTTCCGCCACAGCCGCCGTTAGCGAAGCCGAGGCCATGATGAAGTTCGTGTGCTGGCTGACTTCAGGCTGTATGCGGGCAAACAACTCCGTCGCCCGGCGCAGCTTTGAGTACTTTTTCTGGGCGAGCTTGAGGTACTCTTCGCCGTTTCCTTCCTTGAGGGGGCCGCCTAGCGCGAGCATGTAGTCGTACAGCTCGCGATGGACCTCGGCCACCTCGTCATCCTCGGCGGCTTCGTCGCTGTGCTTGAGAAACGCGCGCACCATCCAGACGTGGGCGAGCTGCGTGTCGATGAGCCGCATCAAATCGGCTAGAGACGCTGTTGACATCACCCTGTCGTCCGCCTGTTGGAGTATCGTCAAGTAGAGATCAACCGGTCGTACTCAGCGTGCGAACCAATCCAGAACCATGTGATCGTGTCGCCTTCGACCAGACCGAGCGCTCTCCAGCCGATGCCAATGCGGACGGAGTAGATCGGCTTTTTCTCACCGACGCGCTTGAAATGCAGGCTAGGATGGTGCGGATCAGCAGCCCACAACTTGTACTTCTTGCGGGCCAATTCCTTGATTTCGTCCGGCAAGCCGCGAAAACACGCCAAGAAATCTTCATGGAGTCGCGACTTCACAGCTCGTCCATCCCAAGGTCGCGCACTCTGCCTGCCGCGACATCCGCTTCGACCTTGTCGGCCAGCCGGTCGAGCTGAACCTGCGTCCGAGCAAAGGCCTCATCCCAGCGCTTCTCGTCGGCCAGCTCCTGAAGAATCAGCGACGCAATGGAATCTTGCTCAGCTGGCGGAAGCTGCTGAACGGCTTCCAAAGCTTGTTCAAGCAACTGAGTCATTGGTTCTTGGGCCGAAAGGGATAATGTGAATCCGATGCCACTATTCTACTACGCCGCACGTCGCTGGACCAATTTGTAAGTACAACCCTTCGTTACGTCAAAATCGGCTCGAGCACCTGCCCCCGGCTGATGGTGAACGGCCGGCCGAGCGAGTCGTGGATTTCCGACTCGGGCGAGATGCCCAGACAGTGGAAGATCGTCGCGGTGATGTCCTCGGGCTTGACGAGGCCGTCCTGCGGATACGCCGCCAGCTTGTCGGACGCGCCGTGGACGACGCCGCCGCCAGTGCCGCCGCCGGCCAGGGCAATCGAGAAGACGCTGCCCCAGTGGTCGCGGCCGCCGCGGGCGTTGAAGCGCGGCGTGCGGCCGAATTCCGAGAGGCAGACGACCAGCGTCTCGTCCAGGAGCCCGCGCTGGGCGAGGTCGGTCACGAGGGCCGAAAACGCACTGTCCATCGGCGGGATGAGCACTTCTTTCAGCCGCTGCGTTTCGTTGGTGTGCGAGTCCCAACAGGGGTTGTCCGAAGGCTCGTCCGGACCGCGGAACCAATTGACCTGGACCAGCCGCACGCCCGCTTCGATGAGCCGCCGGCTGAGAAGGCAGCTTTGGCCAAATTGCGACATGCCATATTGCTGTCGGACGCTGTCGGGCTCCGCGGCGAGGTCGAACGCGCGGCGGGCCTGCGGCGAAGACAAAAGGCCAAAGGCCCGCTGCGTCAGGCCGTCATATTCCTCCAGCTTGCCGCTTCGCTCAGCGGTGGCGAGCTTCTGGTTCAGCTCACCCAGGAGCGACCGGCGCGTCGTCAACCGCTCGGTCGGCACATCGATCGGGAGCGAGAATTCCGGGATCTTGAAATCGGGCGAGGCGGGTTCGCAGCGGAAGAGCCACGGATCGGCCGAGCGGCCCAGAAATCCGCCCGTTTGGCCAGGCCAGACCGAGCCGTCGGTGTTGTAGATATGGCAAGGGAGCCGCACGGTCCGGGGCAGCTCGCTCCGGGGCGTGGTCAGGCGGGCGACAACCGAGCCGATGTTGGGCCAATCGTTGGGCGGCCCCGGATTGGCGTTTTCGAAGTTCATGGGGGCGTGCGGACGCCCGGTCATCATGTAATAACCGCTCGAGGAATGGGCGTTGTCGCCGGTCGAAACGGCCCGCAGGATCGCCAGCCGATCGGCCATTCCCGCCAGCTTGGGCATCAGAGCGCCGAATTGAACGCCGGGCAATTTCGTGGCAATCGGCCCGATTTCTCCACGGACTTCAGCGGGCGCGTCGGGCTTGGGGTCCCAAGTAGAATGTTGCGGCGGCCCCCCCATCAGAAACAAGACAATGCACGACTTGGCCCGGCCGCCCTTCGAGCTTCCTTCCGCCGCCCCGCGAGCTTGAGCCGCCAACAACTTACTGAGCGACAGGCCCATCAAGCCCAGCCCGCCGGCCCGCAGCATTTCGCGGCGGCTAACGCCATCGCAGAGCCGGGCGCTGGGATGCATCAGTTTAAGCATGGCGGAGCTGAAATAGGCGGGATTTCTGGGCGGGAAAGCCCCCTCATCATGGCCGATTGCGGGCCGAATTGCAAAGGCGAAACCGCCCGCCGATATCCCAGTGCACTGGCGGGCATCAACTTGTCACTCCGGTTTCGACCGCATAAAACAGTCGCTTGCCGCTCTGAGCCCATTCGCCGTCGATTCTAGATTCACCAGCAGCCAGCGCAATCGGAGTTTGCTCGCACCATGATCCAGCCGAACGTCGTCAAATCGGACAGCATCGCCAAGTTTCTCGATCGCGCCCTGGACAAGGGGGGCGGCCTGCTCAGGCTAACGCCCACCTGGGTGCCGCGGTCGTTTTTGCATCCGGGGCGGCGGATCAAGCTCTTTCCCGGCGATCTGTATGCCTATGGCGCCGAGCGCGGCGGCATCGACGAGCGGTGGTTCGCCAGCACGACTGAAGCGGCCAACGAAGGACGCGTCTGGCACGAAGGGCTTTCGTTCTGCTCGTTCGAGGGGAAGCACTTCCTATTGCGCGATGCGGTCGCCGAGGCCGGCCAGCGTTTGATCGGCAAAACGATGTATAAGAAGTACGACCGCTGGCCCGTCTATAGCAAGTTCTTCGACAACATGGGGCCGATCCCGCATCACATGCATCAGAGTGCTGCCAACGCCAAGCTAGTCGGCCAGGAGGGCAAGCCCGAGAGCTATTACTTCCCGCCGCAATATAACAATGTCGATAACAACTTCTGCTACACATTCATGGGGCTTGAGCCGGGCACGACGAAACAGGACGTGCGGCGGTGCCTCGAGCGGTGGAACAAGGGCGAAAACGGAATTCTCGATTTGTCGCGGGCCTTTCGCCTGCGGCGCGGCACCGGCTGGCTGATTCCGCCCGGCGTGCTGCATGCGCCGGGGTCGCTCTGCACGTATGAGCCACAATGGGGGAGCGACGTGTTTGGAATGTTCCAGAACATCGTCGAGGGCCGCTATGTGCCTTGGTCGCTGCTCGTGAAGGACATGCCGCCCGCCAAGCACAAAGACCTCGACTTCATCATCGGCCAGCTCGACTGGGAGAAGAACGTCGATACGCACTTCAAGGAGCACAACTACCTGGAGCCAATCGTCGATGAGCGGTCGAGCAGCCGCACGCACACCGACAAGTGGATCGTGTATGGCCTGGTCGATGGCGAGCAGCTGTTCTCGGCGAAGGAGCTGACCGTCGAGCCCGGGGCGAAGTGCACCCTGAAGGACCCCGGCGCGAGCGGCTGGATCACGGTGCAGGGGAAGGGCCGAATCGGTAAGCTGAATCTACAGACGCCGGCGATGATCCGCTTTGGCCAGGAGACCGAGGACGAGGTCTTCATCAGCCACGAAGCGGCCACGGCCGGCGTCGACATCGAAAATACCGGCAGCGAGCCCCTCGTCGGCCTGCGGTATTTTGGCCCCGACGTGCACAAGAAGCTGCCGATGGTGGGGGATTATCGGAAGTAGGCATTCAATCAGCACGGAAGAGCGCGTCGAGCATGATTCAACAAGCAACTACCGACGACTTCTATGTCCTTCTCCCGGGCGTTTCCTGGGAAACCTATGTTGCCGTCACGGATGCGCTCGCCAGATACCATTTGCGGCACACCTACGACCGCGGCCTGCTTGAAATTCGCCGCGAGCTCGTTGGAGTTTCATGGGAAGACTATCAGGCTCTTTTGGCAGCGCTCGGTGATTATTCCCTGCCGCACTTCTACGATGATGGAACGCTTGTCATGATGTCGCCGCTCAAGATACACGACTGGATCAAGAGCCTGGTGGCCCGCATGATCGAGGCAATGACGCTAAGCATGCGAATTCCTGTCCAAACCATCGGTACAACAACCATCACCAGTGGACGGTCTTTGCGTGGGCTGCAACCTGACGAGGCCTACTATATCCAAAGTGAGATTCGTGTTCGTGGCTCGGATGTGTTCACGCCCGACGTTGATCCCCCGCCTGATCTCGCGCTCGAAATCGATGTGACAAGGCAAAGCGAACGAAAACTCAAAGTGTACGCCGCATTGCGGATCCCTGAGGTTTGGCAACACGACGGTACTCGACTGCAGTTCCTGCGGCTCGTCAAGGGCAAATACAAGCTCATCAAGCGAAGCATCGCATTCCCTTGGCTTGAGCCATCCGACCTGCAAATGTTCCTGGATCGGCGGGGCAGCAAGAACGAAACCGACTTACTACTCGATTTCGTTCGATGGGCTCGCAAACGACGCAGGCTTTACGAAGGGCGAATTTAGTAATTTCATCGGACAGTGGACTTTGACATGACAAACACCTATCCCAAACTTCACAACGCCATGTGGCCCGGACTCGTCGGCAAAGAGACCGGGACCGATCATCCGCCGATCAGCCTCGACCGGATGCTCGAGCTGACGGCCAATGCCAACGTGAATGGCCAGAAGTTCGAAGGGGTCGATTTGTTCCTCTTCCATCCGCACACAGATCCGGATGCCAGCGACGATGATCTTCGCAAGATGGCCGACAAAATCGCGAGCAAGGGG
>JAKEHX010000572.1 GCA_022614795.1 Planctomycetaceae bacterium
AATGTCATTTGCCACCTATGATTGTGGAGGAGGCTAACCAGGATGATCTCGATTACCTTTCCCGATCGCGAAACCGAAAAGCGGGCCTTGGCCTTTCTTCTCGGACGGTTTTCTGGTCGCGCCCTGAAAACGGGCGAACATCTGGTGCCGGAGGCCGCTTTAGAGGCGCTGGCCGATCAGAACATTCCGTTTCACGTGCAGGGAAAGGCGACCTATGGCCAGCAAGTGGCGGCGCTTCGAGGTGCTCCTCCCGCTCCAGTTCAATGACGGACGCGAGGTGCCTCCCGAGTGGCTGGCGGAGGCGGTCCTCGAAGTCGTCGATCAGTTCGGCGCCGCGACTTATGAGACCCAAAGGGTGGAAGGCCACTGGCGTCACAGCGGCGTGCTCTATCGCGACGATCTGGTGAAGATTGTCGTTGATGTCCCGGATAGCCCCGGCCATCGCCGCGGGAATTCAAGGCCCGTTGGAAAACCAAGCTCCAACAGCTTGAACTGTGGCTGGTGAGCTATCGTATCGAATTGGATTAGCGCCCTCGCGAATAATTGCTCGGCAACACCATCACCTGGCTTGCCGCGTGGCGATGATTTCCGTGTTCTTATAGTACGTGCCGGGCGGGTTCTGGTCGTAGGAGTCAAAGCGCAGGCTGTCGGGGCCGTCCAGCGTGATGATCCACTTGAACTTGCGCTTGCCTTTCGTGAGTGGATCGTCCTGCTCGCCGAGGAACGTAAACGTCTTGGCCTCTTGGTCGTACTGGGCCGAGGCGAATTCCGTATTCGTGCCCATGTTATCGACCCATACGGCCGTGTATTGCTTCTGATAATTGTCGTACCCGTACACGCCAAGCCACGCCAGCGACTGGCTGCCCATGTCGTACTGGAACGATTCCTGGAGGAAGCGGCGACCGAGAATCCACTGGTACTCGGCTGTCCCTGCTGACTCCGCCCACTTGTCGGCCGGGCCGCTGCGCCACTTGACCGCTAGCTTCCATTTGCCCGCCAGCGGGCCCAGTCGTTCGTGGTGCTCGCCGGGCGTGGCGAGCCGTTTGAGAAAGGCCTCCTGGTCGGCAGGCGCGGGCTCCTTGCGCTCCTGGGCGAAGGTAAAAGCCGCCATGCAGCAGGCGACGAGCGCCACTGCGGTCCCGCGACCAGTCGACATGAGAGAAACCTCCGGTTCTATTGACCGCAGCCAGGCAAGTAAGATGTGCCCCGTTGATTGGACCGTGCGCAAATGCCAACCGCAAGTCAATCCTCGGATGGAAGCGAATCCCAAGCAACGATGAGGTGCTAATCATGCTTCGCGACGTGGCGCAATCGCAAGACAATCACCGCCGCTTCATCGAGCGCGTGATCGCGGCCGAAACGGTCTGGTATCTCGACAGCGGCAACGGCGCCGCGTATTGCGAATCGAACGAGGACGAGGAGGGCCGGCCCGTCCTGATGTTCTGGTCCGACCGGGCCTACGCCGAGCGCGTCCGACGTGCGGAATTCGACGACTGCTCGGTCGATTCGATCTCGCTGTTCGACTTTCTCTTCCGTTGGCTAGCCGGAATGGCCCAGGACAACGTCCTGGTGGGCGCGAACTGGACCGGCGACCTGGTCGGCCTGGAAAGCGATCCACAGGCGGTGCGCGACGAGATTCTGGACGCACTGAGCGCCGAGAAGACCGACCAGTACAAGCAGCAACTGGCGAATGGCATCGAGGAGCAGAACCGCCGCGCCCCTTAGCCGCCTCATATCTGGTCGGAAATCGGGATTCCCTTGTCCTTGGCGAAAATCAGGATCAGCGGCGCGGCGCGCTTGGTGATCTCATTCCCCAGGCCGAATTCGCGCTGCTTGCCGTCGCGGGAGCGATAGACGAGGTAGACGGTGCTTGAGCGGCGGCTGCGGCGGGTGACGAGCGAAATATCGGTGATGTCCTCGAATTTGCCTTCGTAGGTCTTGGAACCGAAGAAGCCCATTCGTCCTCTAAAGCCGCTCGGATCGACTTCGCAATAGTCCGTGAAGAGCGAGATTCCGAAAAGCAAGCCGATTGGGCAAAGGATCATGAGCCCAAAGGCGAGGCGGCCCGAAAAGTCGCGGAGGAAAAAGCCGGCCGGACCGGCGATCAAGCTGACTACCATCAACGTGACGGGTCCCCACCATTGCATCGTGAACTTGGTCTTGTCGCCGTCGTGCGATTCGCTCACGCACCCGGTCAGCAGGACGCAGCACAGCACAGCGAGCGCAAGCCAACCCGCGGAACGCAGACGTGGCAGCATCACAGACATGAGAAGCCTCCATCCAGGAAGTTTGTGCCAGGACGGAGGCTGATTGTAGCCGAAAGTAGGCCCATATTCCGTATGGGCCAGAGCACAAATTGGTGCCGAGCGACGCGCAGGTCAATCGTCGGCCATGTCCCATACGGAGTATGGGACTACTTAGGCCGCTTGTAATCGACCACATCCCACGCCAGGCCGCACCATTGCATCAGGCGGATGGTCATGAACGTGACATCGATCTCCCACCACTTGTGGCCGTGGGCGGCACTGCGTTGATGAGCGTGATGGTTGTTGTGCCACCCTTCGCCGTAGGTGATCAGGGCCACCCACCAGTTGTTGCGGCTGTCGTCGGTCGTTTCGTAGTTCCGATAGCCCCACATGTGGCTCGCCGAGTTAACGAACCAGGTCGAGTGAAGCACGAACACGAGGCGGACAAAGACGCCCCAGACGACGAACGCTGCCGCCATCGGCCAGCCGGCATAGGCATAGCCTGCGGCAAACAGGACCGCGGCAAACACGAAATGCGACGGCAGGAACAAAGCGCCTATCCAGCGGAGAACCGGATCCTTGGCCAGGTCTGGCACCCAGCGGGCGATGTGTTTGGCGTGGACCTCGGGGCCCTGCCAGAACCCGAGCCAAAAGACGTGGCTCCACCAGGGGCCGTCGTGCGGCGAATGGGGATCGCCTTCCTGGTCGGAATGGGCGTGGTGCTTGCGGTGGTTGGCGACCCAGTCCAGGACCGAACCTTCACCCGCCAGGCCGCCGATGAATGCCAGCAGCCAGCGCACCGGCTTATAGGTGCTGAAGCTCAGGTGTGTGAGGTGCCGGTGAAAGCCGAGGCAGATGCCGATGCCCCCAGTGATCCAGTGCAGGACGAGCGTCAGGACGATCGCCTCCCATTTGAAGAAGAAGGGGGCCGCGAGGCAGCCGACATGCAAGATCGCCAGCCAAATGACGTTGGCCCAGTTAATCAGATTCCGTGGTTCCGGCCCGTGGTCGGCGTGCTTCTTGGGATGCGGAACGCGGCGGCTGGGATGCTGCGGGCGCTTCCGGGTCTTGGACCTGGAGTGTGCGGCTGGCTCGATTGCAGCGGCTGTCATCGAATTGTCGAGTTGCTGAAAGGGCGTCACCGATGCCATTCTTTGGTCCTGGGTGCGAGTCGCTCTTCCGCGGTGAAAGGACCGCGGTGATCGGACGCACGGAAATCATAGAGGCCATCGGCTGCCCTGGAGTCTCTGGGCCGCGCGGGGTTTGTAATAGTTGTGTAAGCGCGCCAGACCCATCACGGTGGCAGTTGCAAGACGTTGCAGCAATTGGACTTAAGAGAAGCCCTATCGTGGCAGGAACCACCGCGCGAACCCGCATTTGAGACTGATGCGCCGGTTGTAGGGATTGCTTGTAGAGGGAGGGATGACCGAAGTCTCTCTCTGTCTCTCCGTCCCTCCGTCTCTCCGTCTCTCTTTCCCTCCGTCAGCGATCACCCCGGTTTCTCGCGCAAAGCATCATCGATCACCTCGCGCATTTCCGTGGTCAGCCCTTCCACGTAGCCAAACCAAAGGGCCCACACCTTTCCATCGCGGCCGACAATCACGCTCGTGGGATACGGCACCTGGCCCACCCCGGCCAGACGCGCGATTTCGCCGCGCGTTTCCTCCTGCGGATCGGCATAGGTCGCAAAGTCGGCTTGCATTTCCTTGAGCAAGGCCGCGGTATCCAACGCCAGCCTGGCGTCATTGCCGCCAGCGCCGCACGAGACCGACACGAACAGAAAATCTGGCTCCGAGCGGAAATGCTCCTTGAGGTCTCTCAAATGCGGGAACTCGATGAGGCATGGCCCGCACCAAGTCCCCCAGATGTTGATCAGCGTGACCTTGCCGGACAGGTCGTGCAGCGCGAGCGGCTGGTCGGTGCCGGTGAGCGGCTCGAGGGCCAGGTGCTTGAGGGCCTGGCCAACGGCGGGATGCTTGCTGCCCATGCCTTCGCCCCGCGCGCCGAACTGTCGTGAAACGACGAAGGCGATCGCCAGGCTTGTCACAATCACGCCCAGAAGCAGCAGGGAAAAACGGCCGGCGGTTGGAGGCGTTTCGAATTCGCGCTGTTCGCTAAACATCTCACCTGCCCTGCATCCACTTACTTCTTCCGGCAGGTTCGTTTCTACCGATGTGCGAGCCAGCGAACAATCCCCGTCAATTGCGCATGGAGCTGCTGGTCGCTTTGAATGAGTTTTTCAACTCGGGCCGACATTTCTGGATCGGTGCGGGCGATCTCTTCGTAATCGACGTGCAGCACCGTGCGCTGGTAGCTCGCCAGATCGACCGCCAGCGTCGCGGCAGCCTTGCGGACGGCGCTCGTCCCACGAGCTCGCCAGCGACAGGGGGTGAAAGCTGCGCCGTTTCGAGCCTGGCTTATTGACGGTCGCCCAGGCACGACTTTCGGCCGTCTCCTCGGAGAGCCCGCGCTTTCGATAGCCCTCTTCGATGTGCTCCGCTTGCCGCTTTTGCTTCTCGGTATATTTGGACTTGTCGCCGCGTGGCATGGCTGATCTCCTTGGCGAGAATCGGAACGAGAGTTGATGTTGCTGCTAACATGAGTTGCAAACCACGTACCGCCCAGCGATGAATTCCCAGATGCATCCACTCTGCTGCCGGCCCGTAGTCCATGGCCAATGCGGGTGGTGGCGCGTCTGGGCGCCGCGGGCCAAAGCGGTCGAATTGATTCTCACTAGCGGCGACGAGCACCGATCGCAAGCGATGACGCCGGCCGAGTGGGGCTACTTCACCGCCGAATTGGGCGAAGTTGCAGAAGGGCAGCGCTACGCCTATCGGCTGGATGGCGGGTCGCTGCGGCCGGATCCCTGTTCTCTCTGGCAGCCCGATGGCGTTCACCACCCGTCGGCCTTGTTCTTTCCCGAGCGGTTTGCCTGGACTGACCAGGCCTGGCGGGGCGTGCCGCGAGAGGAGCTGGTGTTCTATGAGCTGCACGTCGGCACGTTCACTGCGGAAGGGACCTTTGATGCAGTGATTCCGCGCCTAGCCCAGCTTAAAGAACTCGGAATCACTGCCCTGGAGATCATGCCGGTCGCGCAATTTCCAGGAGCCCGCAACTGGGGCTACGACGGCGTGCACCTGTTCGCGCCGCAGAACACCTACGGAGGACCGCGGGCCTTGCAGCGGCTGGTCGACGCGGCGCACCGACACGGTTTGGCCCTGTTTCTGGACGTCGTCTATAACCATTTTGGTCCGGAAGGGAACTACGTCGGCGAGTTCGGTCCGTACTATTCGGACCGCTATCGCACTCCCTGGGGACCCGCGTTCAATTTCGACGGCCGCCAGTCGGACGCGGTCCGCGATTTCGTGCTCGATAACGTCTGGTACTGGATCCGCGATTTTCACGTCGACGGGCTGCGGCTCGACGCCGTCCATTCGATGTTCGACATCAGCCCGTGGCACATCCTCCGCGAGATCAAAGCCGCCGCCGACGCCGCGGCCGACGCCCGCGGTGCCACGGCCACGATTGTCGTCGAAAGCCTGCTTAACGACGTCCGCATGGTGCTCCCGCCCGAGCGCGGCGGTTATGGCCTCGACGCCGAGTGGAACGAGGATTTCCATCATGCGGTAGTGGCTTACCTCACTGGCGAGCGCCACGGCAAATACGTCGACTTCGGCAGCGCCGAGCATTTGCCGCAGGTGCTCGAGCAGACGTTTCTCTTGCAGGGTGGCTACAGCCAGTTTCGCGGCCGGCGCTGGGGCGCCCCGGTCGGCGAACTGACCGGCGACCGCTTCATCATCGGCATTCAGAACCATGACCACGTCGGCAATCGCGCGTGCGGCGATCGGCTGGCCACGCTGGTCAGCCCGCCGCTGATGCGCGGCATGGCCAGCTTGATGCTCCTTGCGCCGCACTTGCCGTTTCTGTTCATGGGCGAAGAATACGGCGAGCGGAATCCGTTCCTCTTTTTCTGCTCGTTCGGCGATCCGCGTCTGGTCGAATCGGTACGCACCGGCCGCCGGCGCGATTACGCCCTGCAAGGCGACATCCCCGATCCCCAGGCGGAATCAACGTTTCAGGCCTCCCGCCTGAGCTGGTCCTGGCCTCCCGAATCGGCCCAGGAGGGTCTGCGAAATCTCTACCGCGATCTGCTGGCGGCCAGACGCCTTTGGCCGCCGCTGCACGACTGGCGCCGCCGGGCCTCCCGGCTATGGCCGGATGCGGCCACGGGGGGCGTCTTGGAGCTCATCCGGGGCGGCACGACTCACGAGCCGGACCGCACGTTGCGAGTGCTCATGAACGTTACCAGCGAGCCGCATGCATTTCCGAGTGGCTCGCCGCAAGACCGATTGCTGTTCAGCTCGGAAGCGGCCCGCTATCGCGCGGCAGGCGAAACCGCCACGCCGCCGGCTGATTTGCTCTGGCCCTACGAGTGCCGCGTCTTTGGCGCTGCGAGCTGGCCCGCGCTGGGCACTATCGGCACGGGCCAGAAACACACCCCCCAGACGTAAAACACAAAGTCAATTCAGAAGCGGGGCAAACAACGTGCCGGTCGCCGGTTGAGACCGGCTCCGCGCTGCAAGCGCGCGAGAACGTCGTCAGCACATGACAACTTGACTGAGCGGAACGCCCGCAGCAGGACGGTCATTCTTCCTGGGGAGCGCTGGCATGCACCAGTTCCGGTTCGTGACGGACGGGAGGCGCATGCTCCTCCTGGGCCGCGGACGGCCGCTCCCGCTTGCCGCTGAGGTTTAAGCGAACGGGCGCTCCAGAACGTGCCGATTCATAAAGCGCCTCGATGATTTGGACGTCGAGCAATCCCTCACGGCCATTGGGCTCGGGCTCGCGCCCTTCGCGAATGCAGCGGGCAAAGTAACTCAGCTCAGGCGCAAATTGGTCCCGTTTGGCGAAGGACTTCTTGGTTGTCTTCCCCTCCACGGTGAGATAATGAGTGAGCTTGCTGAAGTAGTCGTAAGCAGGGTCCACGCGCAGGTTTCCCTTGGTCCCAATGACCTGATAGTAGCCGACCTCGGCCGCTCCAAAGCTGGACAGGAACACAGCCAGCCGGTCCTGCGGAAATCGCATCAGGGCGCCCGTCATTTCGTCGGTTTCGGCAAAACGAGGCTCCCCATCATTGGCCGTCAATGCCACAACTTCCAAAGGCTCGTCGCGGAACAAATAGCGGGCCGCATTGATGCAGTAGATGCCGATGTCGTAGAGCGTCCCGCCGCCCAGTTCCTGCTCCAGGCGAATATTGCCCGGCTGGACGTTTATGGCGAACACCGAGTGAAATGCTCGCACATCCCCCAACACTCCCGATTCCGCAATTTCGACGGCCCGGAGATTGGCCGCCTCGAAATGCAGCCGGTAGGCAATCATCAGGCGCACTCCGGCTGCTTCGGCGGCGTGAATCATCTTCTGGCACTCCGCGGCAGTTACCGCCATCGGCTTCTCGCACAGGACGTGGATCCCGGCTTCGGCGGCGCGCACCGTGTATTCGCAGTGCAGGTTGTTGGGGAGGGCGATATAGGCGGCGTCAAAAGTGCCGCTAGTCAGGGCCTGGTCGTAATCGGCGAAGCGATTGGCAACAGCGTACTTCTCGCTCAGTTCGGCCAGCTTGGCGTCGTCATCTGAGATGAGAGCCGAGAGCTCGCAGCCCTTGGCGTGGGCAACGCCGGCAATACGGCGGTCTGGGCGATATGACCCAGACCGATCACCGCATAACGGATCTTGGACCGCCTGCGGCCTGTTGACCTCGCCATGGGAACTCCTCGGAGCGAAGAACGGACCGACGCGAGTACTTCCCCAACAGGCTCAGCCCTTGGCCCTCGTCGCTGCGACCGACAAGACCTTGCCTTCCATGTCTGTCGTGACCTTTACAGCATCCCCTTTCTTCAGGTCCACCAGCCTGGCGTCTTTGCCATCGAGTGTAACTTTGGTGGTTGCCGCAACGGTGTGCGAATGCTCGTTCTTCCCGTCCTTGTCGGTCATGACTAACTTCCCTTCGGCAGCCGACACAACGATTCCGTCGTGCGTCTTGTCGGCGGCAACAGCGGTTGCCTGAAGGAGCGCGATCAACCCGATCGCCAGCACCAAACCCAGCGCGATTTTCTGAAACATGGCGACTTCTCCGCAAGCCTTCAATTAGGTGCGAGACTACGCAGTCTCTTTAAAGAGGGCGCTGCACATTTCGTTCCGAAGCGCGCCAAGCTTAGGAAAAACAATTTGTCGCGGCCATGACATTATGCCGTTCAGCTGGCGACAGTTTGTCGCCAGAAATTCTGCCGGACATTCGGCGGCTGCGATGTGAACGCCCTGGGACCCCGCATGGCGATTTGGCATAAGAACTGCCAGCTACGCGGGTGGTGTGCTTTAGAACCCATTAAAAGGAATGCACCCATGCCCACGCTTGCCGATCTGCGAGTTCGCTTCTCAACGCCCCGCCGCACGCCGCCGAGTCCGGCCGGTGCGGATGAAATCCTGGTCGTTGACTCGCGCAGTACGTTATCGCCTGCTCAAGTCGTGGAGCAGAAACTTCGTCAAGCGCTGTGTGCCAGCCGGCAAGTCGCGGGAGTATTCAGCGGCCGCCGGCGCAAGAAGGCGAGCCATTAGCTGTCTCCACGGATCCACTGATTGCACTATCGCTCCAGGAAGGACACGTCTTGCTCGGCCCCACGCATGAGCTGGAACTCCACCGCGACGACATTATGCCTCTCCGCCGCGCCCGCCCAAACGGTTGAGGAAGTGCTTCGCGGCGAGCCCTTTA
>JAKEHX010000573.1 GCA_022614795.1 Planctomycetaceae bacterium
AGGATGCCGATTTCGATCGCCGATCGAAACTCAGGAGCATCCCCGCGGCGCTGGGCATCGTCGGCGCGCTGCGGCTGGCGGCGGCGTGCCACCTGGTGACACTGGTTTTGCTCGCCCTCCTGCCGTGGCTCTGCCCGCAGGTCCCGCTGGGCTGGCTCTATGGGCTGGGCGTCGCGGCTGTGGCGCTGTTATTGATCTATGAGCACGCCTTGGTGAGGCCGGACGACTTGACGCGCGTCAATGCGGCGTTCTTCAATGTGAATGTGGTCATTAGCATGGGGCTCTTCGTGCTGGGGACCGTGGATCTTCTCTTAAGAACCCGCTGACCTTGCAAGGATGCCTCCCATGACGATTCGCGTCGCTCGCTTTGGTCTCGTGGCTGCGTTGGCTGCCGCTCTCGGCTGCGACTACGGCCAGCCTGCGCCTCCGCCTCCGCCTCCGCCAGTTACTACGGCGGCTCCCGTTACTCTCCCTCCAACCACCAGCGCCACGCCGTCCACGTCGGCCAAAGCGCCGCCCGGTACGATAGCGCCGAGCGTGCCGCGCACAACCCCGCTCCCAGCCGGCAATCTGCGCGATCTGGCGGGCCGTTACCTCGAAAGCGACGGAATCGGCGGCTGGCGGACCAGCGAGAAAGCGGCGACGGAGCTCGAGAAGCTCGGTCCTGAAGCGGCCGGCGGATTGTTGCCGCTCCTGGCCGATCAGCAGGTCGAGGTCCGCCGCGGGGCCGCGTTTTTTCTGCTGGGAAGCTTCGATCCGAACGAACCGGCGCACGTGAGCGGGTTCACTGCCTTGCTCGACGACGCGGACCGGACAATCCGCGGCATCGGCCTTTCCGCCGTGCGGCAGATGCACTCGCCGGACCAGGCCGCCGCCGTGCCGCGATTGGCCGCCATGCTCGACCCGGCCCGCGAAGACAAAGCCCCCAATCGAGAGTCGGTAGCGCGGCTCTTGGGCGGCCTCAAGTCCGATGCCTCAGCCGCGATCGAGAAGCTCGCCTCGGCGGCCGCCGCCGATCCGGCTGCTTCGGTCCGAAGTGCGTGCCTGATTGCCCTGGCCCAAATCGCAACGCCAGACCAGGGATCGTCCCTGGTTGCCAAAGGTCTTGCCGACCAGGATCCCGCCGTCAGGCTGGTGGCGGCGGTGCGGTTGCGGCAGCTTGGCGCCGCGTCTGCTCCCGCGAGCAAGAATCTGGCTGCTGCACTGGCCGACAGCGACTCGCGCGTGCGAGCCGCCGCAGCCGAGACGCTTGTCAAGATTGGCAAGCCCGCGGTCAGCGACATTACCGGCCAACTGGCAACTGACAGTCTCGACGCCCGCAAACTGGCCCTTTATTGCCTGACGAAGATCGGCCCCGATGCCAAGGAAGCCGGACCGATGGTTGAGAAGTGCCTCGCTGACAGCGACGCCGACGTCAAGAAGCTCGCGGCCGCGGCATTGGCCAGTATGCGCGGGAAATAGGCTGCACGCCTCGCCGCCATTACGGCCGGTAGTCTCGCATCGCCCGCTCGTTGTTGTTCCTGGAGCGATTGGCGCCATTGCCCATGAGACTCTCGACGTCGATGTATGGTTGGTGCTGCCACTGGCTTGGGTCGTAATTCAAGGTAACCGGCTCGAAGGTGTAGCGGGGAGACTCGGCGGGCTTGAACGTCGTCGCCTCGCGGACATAGCTGAATGCCGCCGGCCCATACTGTAGGCCCATCGCTCCCACGGCCACGCAAACGAGCACGGCCATGACGCACGAGATAATCCCGTTAAGTCGCGTAAGCGTTTGATCGCCAGCCATATTGCACCTCGTTAGGCGGACGGACGGAGAGTCAGAGAGACGGAGTGACTGAGCGACGGAGACACGGAGGGAATGAGCGCCGCCCGTCTATGAAGCCTACCTCACAAACTCGCCCTCTGTCTCTCCGTCCCTCTGTCTCTCCGTCCCTCCGTCTCTCTGTCCCTCCGTCGCGCTTTCTCTAACCCCCATCCAACCAACGATTTACGACCGACACAGCTCCCGTAGCGCGCGAAGATTGATCACATCCCACGGTTCTTCTTCCGCGTTTTCCTTGGGGGTTTCGAGATACATCGGCACGTCGCGGAAGCGCTTGTCGGTCAAGAGATGGCGGAATCCGGCCAGGCCGATCGAGCCGCGGCCGATGTGCTCGTGCCGATCGATGCGCGAGCCCAGCTCGCGCTTGCTGTCGTTGAGGTGAATGGCCTTCAGACGGTCCAGTCCGAGCACGGAGTCGAATTCGCGCCACATGTCCTGGTAGGCCTTGCGGTCGCGCAGGTCGTGGCCGGCAGCGAACGCGTGGCAGGTGTCGAAGCAGATGCCGACGCGGTCGGGTTTGGCAGTTTGCGCGAGAATCGCCGCGAGATGGCTGAATTTCCAGCCGAGATTGGTTCCCTGGCCGGCGGTGATTTCCAGGAGAATCTGCGATTTGGCCCGCGGCACGAGCTTATGGATCATGTCCAGAGCCAGGGCCACCTTGGCCAGCCCTTCTTCTTCGCTCGACGTCGTATGCGAGCCGGGATGGACGACGACGTAGGGAATCCCCAGCTGTTCGGCGCGGCGCAGCTCGACCGCCATCGACTCGGCCGATTTTTCCCACAGCACGTTGTCGGGCGAGGCCAGATTGATCAGGTACGAGCTGTGCGAAAGAGGGTGCGTGACCTTCAGGTCGGCCAGCGCCTGCTGGAACTGTGCTCCCTCTTCCGCTGTAATCTCCTTGGCGCGCCACTGGTTATTGTTCTTCGTGAACAGCTGCACGCAGTCGCAGCCGCAGCGCTGGGCCTCTTCAACGGCCCGGTGATAGCCGCCAGCGATCGACATGTGGGCGCCGAGAATGGGCATAAAAAATCCAGCTTAACCCTCGACGATCACCATGCCGATCAGGAACGCGACGTAGATGGCCAATAGGCCGAAATAAATGGAGCTGATCACCAGGCCCGCAATCGTCAAGCCGCGGCCGGATGGATCGCGGACCCCCCGCTTCATCTCGTTCAAGTCGGTCATGGCCATCACGAAGGAGGCAATCGAAGCGAAGATGCAGAACAAGGGGCCGATGATGCTCAGGGCCAGGATCAATCCCCCGCGGTGCGGCTCGCGGTAGCGGCGGCCGGCGGGCAGCACGTAGCCGGCGGTGCTGGGAGAGGCGTAGGGATTCACCTCGCCAAAAGGGTTGCCTGCCGGCAGATCGACCGGCTTGGCGAGCGTGCCGGGTGTGAAAGGAGACTGTGAAAACGGCGCGCCGGTCACGATCGCCAGGTGTGGGAAGATCTGCGCCGCGGGGACCCACTGGCCGCTAGTCTCGTGCAGAATCTGCGACAAAGGGGTGACCCGTCCCTCGACGAGCCAGCGGTCAAGTTCGGCGCGGGAAACCGGACCGAACGACAAGCCGTCGGGCGTTTTGAGATGCCAGCGGTCGGCGGACGAGAGTTGCGATTCGGCGGCGTTTTCGGCGCTCCACGCGCCAGGTTGGGGCACGGTGAAGACCGCCTGGCATTCGGGGCATTTGGCCAGCCGGCCGGCATTCTCGTCCCCGACACGGAGGCGCTTGCCGCAACTCTGGCAGATGGTTTCTATGGGCATGGGGGACGACGAAACCTACGTTATCGGCCTGCTACGGCTACGACAATGATGAACAACATGGCCAGAGCTGCACCGACGATGAAGAGAATCGAGGGGATCATGCCGAGAATCATGCCGGCCTGCGTGAGCCCTTCGCCATTGCGGTCCATGCGGCCGGAGCGCATTTCGCGCAGATCGCCTGAACCCATGACCCAGGCCATCAAGCTGAAAATCGGGCAGCCCATGACAATGCCCACCAGGCCCAGCACGAGAATCAGCCCGCCGCGGTGGGGCTGGACATATTGGCTCGTGGCGGCAGCGGATGAATACGCATAGGAACTGGCGCCAAATGGCGACGGGGGCGTAAACGCCGGGGGCGGGTCGGCTGGCTTGGGGGCCAGTCGCACGAGGGCAGGGAACATCGACGTCGCAGGCTCCCAGGGACCAGCGGCCGACGGGCCCAGTTCGCAATCGGTGGCAATGCGGCCCTGGCCGACCCAACGATCGAGCTCATCGCGGGGCACCGGGCCGTAGGTTTGGCCTTCGGGGGTGCGCATGTGCCACGTGGGGGGAGGCGCGGCGGCGACCGACGGGCTGGTCGAAGGGGCGGTGCTGATGTGGTTGCAAGCCGGACAGCGGAGCGGTTTGCCCGCGTGCTCGTCGGCAACGCGGAGCATTTTTCCACAACCGGCACAGCGAACTTCCAGCGGCATAGGGAGAATCCAGACGATCGACGGCTGCTGTGAGGGGCAACAGTTGCCTTGTATTCGCCGCCGCGCCTAGAATATCGCATAGGCGGCGGCGGCCGGCGAGGCGATGTGAGGCGTGGGAGCGTTTTGGTTTCGTACGCGCGCGCACTGGGTGAGCCATGTTTCCCGAACCGTGGCAATGGATCACTGCGGCAGTAGTGGTGCTGGCGGTGGCAGGGGTCGCCGCCTGGCTCTATCTCCGCAAGCGGCCGCGGCGATCGACGGTCGAGCGGGCCCGCAAGTTGTTTCATCTCCGCCGCGAGTGGCTCGAGGCCCGTTTCTTTTCGCAGGCGGCCAGCAGCGGCAAGCCGCGCGGCCTGGAGTGGGTGGAGTGCGATTTCGAGGATGACGTCTCGTTCGCCCGCGACCGGCACACGGGGCAGCTCCGGGCTCTGGTCGGAGTGACGATCAAGTTTCGGGCCATCGAGGGGGGCGGGATGGAGGACAATCCCAACGTCGAGAATCTCAAGGCGGCCAGCGCCGTGTTCTATTTCGACGAGGACGAGTGGACGAGCAATGGACGCGTCGCCTTCAATCTCAACCCCGCGCAGGCGATCCGCCACTGGCATCAGGAACTCGAAGCGGTTGAGTGACGGAGTGTCGCCTTTCGCGGAGCGAAAGGCGACTAGCGCTTCCTCTTGTCGGCTTGAACCATCGCTTTGTCCGCGATGTCCTTGCGGCACCAGGCTCCTTGCCAGCGGATGCACTTGACTGCCGTGTATGCCTGAAGCTTGGCCGCGGCGATCGTGTTGCCCAGGGCCGTTACTGCGAGGACGCGGCCGCCGGCCGTAACGACCTGGCCGTCAACGAGTGCGGTGCCGGAGTGAAAGACCTTCACGTCGGGAACGGCGGCGGCTTCTTCCAGACCGCGGATCGGGCGGCCCTTTTCGTAGTCGCCCGGATACCCCTCGCTGGCCATCACGACCGAGACGCTGGGCCGCGGATCCCACTGGGGCGGTTTGATCTCGTCGAGCTTGCCGTCGATCGTCGCCTCCATCAGATCGATGATGTCGGTCTTGAGCCTTAAGAGCAGCGGCTGGCATTCGGGGTCGCCGAAGCGGACGTTGTATTCCAGCACCTTCGGTCCCTGGGCGGGAGTGACCATGATGCCGGCATAGAGCACGCCGCTGAAGGGCTGGCGGGAGCGCTTCATCGCATGCACGGTGGGAACGAGAATGTGCTCCTCGATCGAGCGCATCATCCGCTCATCGACCAGCGGGGCCGGGCAATAGGCCCCCATGCCGCCCGTGTTGGGGCCGGCGTCGCCGTCGTACGCCGCCTTGTGGTCCTGGGCCGGCGGGAGCGTAACGATCGTGCGGCCGTCAGTCAGGGCGAGGACGCTGGCTTCCTGCCCGTCCAGCCGCTCTTCGATCACCAGTTGCTTGCCGGCCGCCCCGAACTCGCGCTGGCGGGCGATGCGGTCGATTGCTTCAAGGGCGTCGCGCCGCGTGCTGCATACGATGACCCCTTTGCCCGCCGCCAGGCCGTCGGCCTTCACGACCACGGGGCACGACTGCTCGTCGGCATTGAAGCGGTCCATGACGTAGCGGGTGGCGCTTTCGGCGTCGCGAAAGACCCGGTACTCCGCCGTCGGCACATCGGCCCCGTGCAGCAGGTTCTTGCAGAAGACTTTGCTCCCTTCGAGCTGAGCCGCTGCCTTCGATGGCCCGAAGATGCGAAGCTTCTCGCGCTGGAACACATCGACGATGCCCGCCACCAGCGGCGCCTCGGGACCGACCACCGTGAGGTCGATCCGGCTGGCTTTCGCGAACTTGACAAGGGCGGGGATATCGTCGGCTGCAATCGGCACATTCTCGCACAGTCCTTCGCGGGCCGTGTCGGCGTTGCCGGGGGCGACGAAAACCTGTTCGGCGCGCGGGCTTTGCGCAATTTTCCAGGCCAGCGCATGCTCCCGCCCGCCACTGCCGACTATGAGGACTCTCATCGAAGCACCTGCATCCAGGAGGCGCGAAACGTCCCACCGAATATAGGCCAACGGGGAAAAATGCGGAAGTTGGCTGGGGCCGGAGGTCGGAGGTCAGACCTGGACTCCACACGTCCCGGCCGCTAAGCTCCTCGGCCCATTTACCTAGGCGGAGATCCAAGGTCCCGACGGCAAGGAGAGGCTATGCAGTTCAACGTATTCGATTGGATTCGGGAAGGAGTCAAGCGGAGCGTCATTCTCGGCGTGCACGACGCGGTCGAAGCGATCGGCAGCCCGGCCGACGACGACGCGCGCCAACGGCTGACGGCACTATTGCCGCCGGTTGAAAGCGGCGCTGCGGCCCCCGCATTGGTAACCGGGACAAAGCGCAAGCGCCTGGGCCGATCGCTGCGGAATTTTGAGGGAGCGGAGGAATAGTCGCAGCGCCATTGCAAATTGACCATTGAGAATTGCAAAC